>NZ_JBILVF010000244.1:0-3062 GCF_044370595.1 Mycobacterium sp. | reverse complement strand
CTGGCGCGCCATCACCGGGTCCGGAATGCGGACGCGCCCGATCAACGCCGACAGCATCAGCCGGGCTGGAAGCCGCAACGGCCTTGGCGCCACGATCTCGGCGGCCAGCACGGGGTCGAAAGTGACCAGGTACTGCCGAACCCGACGCAGCACCCTTGATGGGCACGATCTGACCGGCCGCGTAGTCTTCGCCGGGCTTGGCGCACTCCACCGCAACACCTGCATAGCTGTCCAGGAACGGCTGCTGGGTGGTCTGGCACGGCTCGTTGATGCTGACCACCCTTGTCGGGGCGACGATCCTCCCGCGGGCGTCGCGCGGACCGATCACCGAGAGCACCGCACCGACGCCGGAGGTGGTGCAGAACGGCCGGGTGCCGTCGACTCCCTCCAGTTCACCGATCGCCTTACTGCGAGAGCAGACCTGGGTGAGCAGACCGGGCGTGTCGGGTGTGTCGATGAGGCTCTCCGGACCCAGGTTGGACGCGCCGGTCGCCAAAGGGTCGTAGCCGCCGGCTGACGGCCTGCTCTGGAAATACCGCGATAACGGGTTGCCTTTCTCGTCGGTGAAGGACTGGCCGATCAGCCTGCTGCCGACCGGGATTCCGCTGCGTTCGACGATCGAGCCGCCGGCCTTGTCTTTCAGGCCGGGCAGTTGGGCCACCAGCCAGATGAACAGTGGATATCCCAGACCGACGATCAGGGTGAATACCAGCAGGGTGCGCAAGGCCGCCCAGTGCTGACGGATGATGCTGGCGAAGTTCATGTCACATTCCCGGCAGGAGTTGGATGACGAGATCGATGAGTTTGATACCGATGAACGGGGCGATGATCCCCCCGATTCCGTAGCGGGCGAGGTTGCGGCTCAACAGCTTTGATGCGCTGCTCGGGGTGTAGCGGACGCCCCGCAGCGACAACGGGATCAGGGCGATGATGATGATCGCGTTGAAGATCACCGCGGACAGGATCGCCGACTGCGGGCTGTGCAGCCGCATGATGTTGAGCTGGTCCAGGCCGGGGAACAGGACCACAAACATCGCCGGAATGATCGCGAAGTATTTGGCGATGTCGTTGGCAATCGAGAACGTGGTGAGCGCACCGCGGGTGATCAGCAACTGCTTGCCGATTTCGACGATCTCGATCAGCTTGGTCGGGTCGGAGTCCAGATCGACCATGTTGCCGGCCTCTTTGGCCGCCGAGGTGCCGGTGTTCATGGCGACGCCGACGTCTGCCTGGGCAAGTGCCGGTGCGTCGTTGGTGCCGTCACCGGTCATGGCGACCAGCTTGCCGCCGGCCTGCTCCCGTTTGATCAGCGCGAGCTTGTCCTCCGGGGTCGCCTCGGCGAGGAAGTCGTCGACACCGGCTTCATCGGCAATCGCTCTGGCGGTCAACGGATTGTCGCCGGTGATCATCACAGTGCGGAGTCCCATCCGGCGCATCTCGTCGAACCGTTCGCGCATACCCTGCTTGACGACATCCTTGAGGTGGATGACGCCGAGAACTTCCGCCCGGTCGGGGTTGCCGGGGCCACCGGTGACTTTCTGCCCGACGACCAGTGGAGTGCCACCGCCGGCGGAGACACCGTCGACGATCACCCCGAGGTCGTCGGGAACAACACCGCCCTGTTCGCGGACCCACTGCGCCACCGAGCTGGCGGCGCCTTTGCGGAGTTGGTGCCCGTTGTCCAGATCGACCCCGGACATCCTTGTCGCTGCTGAGAACTCGACCCAGTCGGCATCGACGAGCTCACCGGGTGTGCGTGCCCGCAGGCCGAAGTTCTCCTTGGCGAACACCACGATGGAGCGCCCCTCGGGTGTCTCGTCGGCCAGACTGGACAGTTGGGCCGCGTCGGCGAGTTCCTCGGCGCTCACCGACGGAAGCGGCACGAAGTCGCAGGCCTGCCGGTTGCCCAGCGTGATCGTTCCGGTCTTGTCAAGCAGAAGGGTGTTGACATCACCGGCCGCCTCGACCGCGCGACCGGACATCGCCAGCACATTGCGCTGAACGAGCCGATCCATACCGGCGATGCCGATGGCCGACAACAGGGCGCCGATCGTCGTCGGGATGAGGCAGACGAGAAGGGAAACCATCACGATTCCGCTGACCCCGTCGCCGGTGAGCGCCAACGAGTCCGGCACGCCCGGGTTGTTGGCTTTGGCGTAGATGGCCAGGGGCTGAAGCGTGACGACGGCGAAGATGAAGATCAGCGTCAACGCCGCCAGCAGAATGTTCAGGGCGATCTCGTTCGGCGTCTTCTGCCGATTCGCGCCCTCGACCAGCGCGATCATCCGGTCGATGAAGCTGTCGCCGGGCTTCTGGGTGATCCTGACGACGATGCGGTCCGACAGCACGGTGGTGCCTCCGGTGACGGCCGACCGATCACCTCCTGATTCGCGGATGACCGGGGCGGATTCCCCGGTGATGGCCGACTCGTCAACCGAGGCAATGCCTTCCACCACGTCGCCGTCGCCCGGGATGACCTGTCCTGCCTCGACCACCACGAAGTCCCCCTGACGGAGCAGGGGTGCCGCCGGTTCCGGTACCGGGCTCTGTTTCAGGCTCGATCGTTGTCGCGTCCATGATCAGTGGATTCCTTCGGCGAGCGGTCCGAGGGCGAGCATGGGCAGGTAGGTCAGCGCCACCAGAATGAGCGTCACCCCGGCGACCATTCCGATGAACTGCGGCCGGTGGGTGGGCAGGGTGCCGATCGACTCCGGGGTGTGGCCCTGTTTGGCCAGCGATCCGGCGAGGCCCAGCACCAGGATGATCGGCAAGAACCTACCGAACACCATCGCCAGACCCAGAGCGGTGTTGTACCAGGTGGTGTTGACCGCGAGCCCAGCGAATGCCGAACCGTTGTTGCTGCCGGCGGAGGTGAAGGCGTAGAGCACCTCCGCGAAGCCGTGCGGGCCGGTGTTGAGCATCCCCGCCCGTTGCCTGGGCATCGCCATCGCCACCGCGGTCCCGGTCAGTACGATCAGGGGTGTGATCAGGAAATAGCCTGCGGCGAGCTTGATTTCACGCGGGGTTATCTTCTTGCCCAGGTACTCCGGGGTCCGGCCGAC
>NZ_JBILVF010000112.1:0-11381 GCF_044370595.1 Mycobacterium sp. | reverse complement strand
AATCGCTCATCGGAGATGCCGGCGGCGTGCAATTCGGTGTTGATCATGCCCGTACCTGCTTTTTGTCGGGGTAAATCACCGTTTTCCGCGGCGGGTCGACCGGGCCGGTGATGCGTTCTGCGGCAAGGCGGCCGGAGATCAGTGCGGTCGGCACGCCCACGCCGGGCACCGTCGACCCGCCGGCCAGCACAGCGTTGTCGACACCGCGGACCAGGTTGGCCGGGCGGAACGGTCCGGTCTGGGAGAACGTGTGCGCCAGCGCGAACGGGGTGCCCGCCGTCATCCCCTGGCGTGCCCAGTCGGCCGGGGTGACGACGTCGAGGATGTCGGCGTCACGTTCCAGTCCGGGCAGCAGTCGTTCGGCCGCGGTCGCCAGCATGGAGCGGGCGTAGGCGTCGCCCTCGGCGGACCAGTTGACCTTGCCCACCTCAAGGTTCGGGCAGGGCGCCAGTACGAAGAGCAGATCACGGCCGGCCGGGGCCAGGGTGGGGTCGGTGGCTGTGGGCATGGTGATCAGAAGCGACGGGTCGCTCATCAGCACGCCCTCGTCGATGATCTCATCGAAGGTCGTCGACCAGTTCTCACCGAAGCTGATGTTGTGATGTTCCAACGCACCGTTGACCGAGGGTACCCCGACGTGCATGACCACTGCCGACGGTGAGGGCCGGTACTTGATCGAGCGACGGGGCGTGTGGCCTAGCAGTTGGTAGGTCAGCGGCAACTCGGTGGTGAGAACCACCGCATCGCAGGCGATCCGGTCGCCGGAGTCGGTGCACACCGCGGTCACCCGGGAGCCGGTGCGCTCGAGTTTCGTCACGGTCGAGGAGTAGCGGAACTGAACACCGGCATCGGTTGCGGCCTTAGCCAGTGCCTCGGGAACAGCACGCATGCCGCCGCGCGGGAAATACACCCCGGCAATGGTGTCCATGTAGGCGATCACCGCGTAGGCGGCCAGCGCTTTTTGCGGCGGTACGCCGGCGTAGAGGGCCTGGAAGGTGAAGATCCGCTGCAGACGCTCATCGGTGATGAAGCGGCCGACCATCTTCTCCCACCCTCGGAATCCGCCGAGAGCTGCCAGCCGCGCCAGTTGCGGGCCCAGCAGCGATACCGGCGAATTGAAGTTGGATCCGATGAAGCCGTCGATCTCCGCTTTGTACAACTCGGTCAGCCAACTGCGCAGCCGCCAGTACCCGGCAGCCTGATCCGGACCCGCGAATTCCTCGATGGCAGCGGCCATCCGGTCGCCGTCAGCGTAGACGTCCAGCACGGAGCCGTCGGCGAAGGATGTCCGGTAGGCAGGATCGGACGGCATGAGTTCGAGGTAGTCGCCCATCGAGGCGCCGACCGCGTCGAATGCGTCTTCGATGATGTCGGGCATCGTCAGCACGGTGGCGCCGGTGTCGATCCGGTAGCCGCGGATATCGGCCTGACCTACCCGGCCGCCGGGGAAGTCGTAGCGCTCGACGACGGTCACCGAACGGCCCTGACCGGCCAAGTGCATGGCCGCAGACAGGCCCGACAGCCCGGCGCCCACCACGACGACGTGGTCTGTTCTTCCCGGGATGGTTCGCACGGTGCTCATTGGGGCTCCTTCATTCGGATCATGCTCAAGTGGTTCGCAGGGTGCACACCGCGGCCATGTCGGCCAGCGCGGATTGAGCCCAGTCGTCGATCCGGTCGTCGCTGACGAGGTTGATGGCGACGGCGACGCGTTCGGTAATCAGTTCTTCGATCCAGTCGGGGGCGCCGGTGGCCACGATGAGGTTCCGCCAGTGGTCGATGTCGGAGTCATCGAGTTGTTCGGCGCTCATCAGTTCGCTCAGCTGGCACCGGATCGACGGATCGGCCATGCGGTGGGCGGCCACCACCACGCTGGTGGCCTTGCGTTCGGCGAGATCTCCCCCGGATGGCTTGCCGGTCAGCGCGGGTGAGCCGAAGACACCGAGCATGTCATCGCGCAGTTGGAAGGCTTCCCCGACCGCGCGCCCGTAGGCGCCGAGGGTTCCGATCAGATACTCGCAACCGGCCATCGCCGCGCCGATCTCCAACGGCCGACGGACGGTGTAGTTGCCGGATTTGCGCCGGGCCACATCCAAGACGGTGTCCAGATCCGGGAATGCGCCGGCGTCGTTGGCGACGTCGGCGCTCTGCCCGACGGCAAGTTCGACGCGCATGGCGTCGTAGTGCGGCCAGGCCCGGAACAGGGCCTCAGGCGCGACGCCGCTCTCCCGCATCATCTGATCGGCCCACACCAGACACAGATCCGACAGCAGGATCGCCTGAGCGGCACCGAAACGCTCCGCGGAACCGGCCAGCCCATGGTCCCGGTGCCACTGGCCGAACTGCACGTGCGCCGCGGGGCGGCCGCGGCGTAGCGGCGAATCGTCCATCACATCGTCCTGCAGCAGCGCGAAGGCGTGCAGCAGTTCCAGCCCCGCGGCGGCCCGCAGAGCGGCGTCCGAATGGCTGGCTCCGCAGAGCCAGCCGAGGTACATGAAGGTCGATCTCAGACATTTGCCGCCGTCGACGAACTCGACGAGGACCTCGGGAGCGATGTCGACGCCGGTGCGGCCCAGATGTGGGACGCAGCGGGTTTCCACGAACTCGCCGACGTGGACCAGGGCCCGCCGCCGTACCGCGTTGCGCCAGATCTCCAATTCCACCCGGGGGGACTCGACCGCCAGATCAACGCCGGCGCCACCCCCGCCGCCCGGCGACGTCACGTCGATCGCTCGCAAATGAAAGCTCCTTGTTCCACCGGGTTCCTCGACCGCGGTGCCGATCTCGGCGGTGTTGCTCTCATTCAAGTCGACGCACACCCCCAACACCCAATTGGCAGCGACTTGTTCACGCACGCGTAATGATTGCTCACCGGTTCTAGCTGCGGGCTTGGTGAATCCGGCACGGTCTGGAGCGGCATGGGCTCCAATTGCGGTATGGCCTCTTCCACCGCGGTTGTCGACCCTCGCTCTCCCACCGACAACATCGCGGTCGGGGGCTCGATCGCCACCGCGGGCAGTATCGGCGTCGCCGGGTCCATCGCCACCGCGGGCAGCATCGGCGTCGCCGGGTCCATCGCCACCGCGGGCAGCATCGGCGTCCAGGGCAGTGTGGTGACCGCGCTGAGCGTTCTGATGCGAGACTGCGTGGCCTGCCTGGCATGCCTGAGATGCCGGCGCTGCATCGGCTGCCTGGCCTGCAGTCGCTGCCGCGACTGCTTCGGCTGCGTGGGCTGCTACAACTGCTCGGGACTGCGCAATGCCCGCGGTCTGCGCGACGTGCATGCTTGAGGGGACCCAGATGTCACAGCTGACCGGAAAGGTCGCTCTGGTGACCGGGGCTTCATCGGGGCTCGGCGCTGCGGTGGCGCAGTTGTTCGCCGAACGCGGAGCCACGGTGTTCGGTATTGCCCGCGACACCGCGCGACTGTCGGCGGTGTTCGAGTCCGTGCCGGGTGGAGCTTTCACCGTCGCCGACATCACCGATCCCCAGGCATGCCGGGATGCGGTGCAGCGGTGTGTGGAGCGCTTCGGCCGACTCGACGTTGTGGTCAATGCCGCCGGATTTCATCAGATGCGACACACCGCCGAGGTCTCCGACGAGGACTGGGCCTACGACCTGGCGGCCAACCTGTCGGGTCCGTTCTACCTGTGCCGCGCCGCACTGCCGCACCTGCTCGACGGAGGCAACATCGTCAACGTGGCCTCGGTCGCGGGGTTGGAAGGTGAGGTCTACTCGGCGGGATACTGCGCGGCCAAGCACGGCCTGGTCGGATTGACCCGCGCCCTGGCGGTCGAATTCACCCGGGACCGGTTGCGGGTCAACGTCGTCTGCCCCGGCGGGATGCTGACCCCGCAGGTCACCGAGTTCGCCGCCCCGGCGGATGCCGATTACAAACTGATCATGCGGATTGCCGCGCCACGCGGCTTGATGGAACCGCGGGATGTGGCGACCGTGATCGCTTTCCTGGCCAGCGATGACGCCGCCGCGATTCACGGCGCGGTCTATGCGGTCGACAATGGAAAGCTGGCCGGCTGAACCGGCTACCAGATCAGCGCGCTATTGCGCGGTGTTGCGCAGGACGCCCGCCAGATTGGGGCAGTAAGTGGTGACCGCGGCGCCGAGGAACTGCGCAACCTGGGTCTGGGTGGTCTCGCGGTCCAGGTTTTTGCTGATGAAAGCCATGGAGGCGTAGGCATCCGGGTCCACACCACGGTCAAGTCGCTTGCAGGTGATCTTGCCCAGCCAGGCGTTGTAGTCGCGCTGGCCGTAGATGCCGAATGAATGCAGTTCGTCGGCGAAATCGATGTCGGGGTCGGCGTGGGCCGGCGCAGCTACGGCGACCGCCGCGGCGGCGGTCAGGACCGCCAGCAGGGACCGCGCAACTGTGATCATGCCTTCAGATTCTAGACCGAACAGTTACATAAGCTAATCTCTTGGTCGGTATCGGGTCTAAAGGTCGGAGCCAAAGATGAAGCTGCGGGGGCGAAAGGGTTCCTCACGCGGCGTCGTCATCCCCGTGACCGAGAACACCGCTTCCAACCGCCACGTCGGCGCCCACCCCGCAATCCCCCGCTTCGTCCGGCTGTTCTCCATACCGATCTTGCTGTTCTGGTTCGCTGTGGTGGCTGCACTCAACGTCAAGATCCCCCAGCTCGAAGTGGTCGGCCAGATGCACTCGGTGTCGCTGGCCCCCGACGATGCCCCCTCGCTGCAGGCCATGAAGCGCATCGGTCAGGCGTTCGACGAATTCGACTCCAACTCCTCGGCGATGATCGTGCTCGAGGGCGAAGCACCGCTGGGTGCCGAGGCGCACAACTATTACGACGGACTGGTCGCCGCCCTGCGCGCCGACACCGCCCACGTCCAGAACGTCCAGGACTTCTGGGGCGACCCGCTCACCGCGGCCGGCGCCCAAAGCGCCGACGGCAAAGCCGCCTACGTGCAGCTCTATCTGGCGGGCAATCAAGGTGAGTCGCTGGCCAACGAGTCGGTTGAGGCGGTCCGGACAATCGTCGACCGGTCCTCACCGCCGCCGGGGGTCAAGGTCTACGTCACCGGCCCCGGTGCGATGGCCTACGACCAGCAGCATGCCGGCGACAAAGGTGTCCACAAGATCACCGCTGTCACCCTGGTGGTCATCCTCGGCATGCTGTTGTGGATCTACCGCTCGCCGATCACCGTCGCGCTGGCTCTGGTGATGGTCGCCGTCCAGGTCGGCGCGGCGCGGGGTGTCATCGCATTGCTGGGCTACAACGACCTGATCGGCTTGTCGACGTTCGCCGTCAACCTGCTGACGACGCTGGGCATCGCGGTGGCGACCGACTACGCGATCTTCATCCTCGGCCGTTATCACGAGGCGCGGCTGGCCGGCGAGGACCGCGAGACGGCTTTCTACACGATGTACCACTCCACCGCCCACGTCATCCTCGGCTCCGGCCTGACCATCGCGGGAGCGACCTTCTGCCTGCACTTCACCCGGCTGCCGTATTTCCAGAGCCTCGGTATTCCGCTGGCGATCGGCATGATCGTCGCGGTCATGGCCGCGTTGACGATGGCGCCGGCGTTGCTGACCGTGGGCAGTCACTTCGGCCTTTTTGAGCCGAAAGTGGCTTTGCGGCAACGGGGTTGGCGCCGACTAGGCACCGCGGTGGTGCGGTGGCCCGGCCCCATACTGGTGTCGTCGATCGCCCTGGCACTGGTCGGCCTGCTGGCATTGCCGTCCTATGTGAACGCCTACAACGACCGGAACTATCTGCCGGACGACCTGCCGGCGAACGTCGGCTACGCGGCCGCCGACCGACATTTCCCGCAGGCTCGGATGAACCCGGAACTGCTGATGATCGAAACCGACCGGGATCTGCGCAATTCGGCGGACATGCTCGTCATCGACAAGGTCGCTAAGACCATCTTCCGCGTTCCCGGCGTCGGCCGCGTCCAGGCCATCACCCGCCCGCAGGGCACCCCGATCGAGCACACGTCGATTCCGTTCATCATCAGCATGTCCGGGGCCACCCAGCAGTTGAACATGTCCTACATGCAGGACCGCATGAAGGACATGCTCAAGATGGGCGACGAAATGCAGATCACCATCGACACGATGGAACGCATGTACGGCCTGATGCGGGAGCTCACAGGTGTCACCCACGACATGGTCGGCAAAACCAAGGAGATGGTGGCCACCACCTACGAATTACGGGACAGCATCGCCAATTTCGACGATTTCTTCCGACCGATCCGCAACTACTTCTACTGGGAACCGCACTGCGTCAACATTCCGATCTGCTGGGCGCTTCGGTCGGTGTTCGACACCCTCGACGGCGTCAACAAGCTCAGCGACAACCTCGGCGAGCTGGTGGTCGACATGGATCGACTCGACCAGTTGATGCCGCAGATGCTCACCATCATGCCGCCGATGATCGAGAACATGAAGGCCATGAAGACCACCATGCTGACCATGCAGTCGACCATGGGTGGACTGCAGGATCAGATGGCGGCCATGCAGGAGAACGCCAATGCCATGGGCCAGGCCTTCGACGCCGCCCGCAACGACGACTCGTTCTACCTGCCGCCGGAGGTGTTCGAGAATGAAGAGTTCAAGCGCGGCATGAAGATGTTCATCTCACCGGACGGAAAGTCGGTGCGGTTCATCATCGCCCACGAGAACGATCCCGCCACGCCCGAAGGCCTCGCGCTGGTCGACAAGATCAAGAACGCGGCCTTCGAGGCGATCAAGGGCACACCGTTGGAGGGTTCGAAGGTCTACCTCGGCGGGACGGCATCGGCCTACAAGGACATGCAAGAGGGGGCCAACTACGACCTGCTGATCGCCGGCTTGGCTTCGCTGTGTCTGATCTTCATCATCATGCTGATCATGACCCGCAGCGTGGTGGCGGCGGCTGTCATCGTCGGCACCGTGGCGCTGTCGCTGGGAGCTTCATTCGGGCTCTCGGTTCTCATCTGGCAGCACATCCTGGGGATCCCGCTGCACTGGATGGTGCTGGCGATGTCGGTCATCATCCTGCTGGCGGTCGGGTCGGACTACAACCTCCTGGTGGTGTCGCGCCTCAAGGAGGAACTGTGGGCGGGGGTCAACACCGGGATCATCCGCACGATGGGCGGTTCGGGGTCGGTGGTGACCTCGGCGGGTCTGGTTTTCGGTTTCACCATGGGCTCGATGGTGGTCAGCGATCTGCTGGTAGCCGGCCAGGTCGGCACTACCATCGCCCTGGGCCTGCTGTTCGACACCCTGGTGGTGCGGTCGTTCATGACGCCGTCGATCGCCGCACTGCTGGGTCGCTGGTTCTGGTGGCCGCAGGTGGTGCGCACCCGGCCCGTGCCGCAGCGGTGGCCCTCACCCGCCCCTTCCGGTAGCACCGCCACCGGCCAGTTGGCCGGTCAGTTATCCGCCGCCCAGCAGGGAGGATCATGATGACAGGTATGCGGATTCTTCAGGCGTTGGCCGCGCTGGCGATCACGTCGACCGCGCTGGCACCCGCGGTCGCCGGGGCCGACGCGACCGATGATTATCCGATCCCCAATCGGATGATCAAGACCACCTGTGACGCCGAACAGATCATGGCCGCAGCGCGCGATGTCGAACCGATCTACTACGAGCGCTTCATGATCGACTACAACAACAAGTCCCCGCAGGTTCAGCAGGCGGCCCGGGACTACATCCACGGATTCTTCGCCAAGACCCCCGCTGAGCGCCGCGCCTGGTCGGAGGAGTTGGCCACCAACATCTACGCCGATCCGCTGGCCTTCCAATGGCCCAACCACGCCAAGCTGTGGTTCAACAACAAGGGTGTGGCGGCCAATACCACCGATATCTGTAATCAGTACCCGCCGGGCGACCTGTCGCTGTGGTCCTGGTGAGCATCGGTGCGGGCACGGTCCCGCCGGTGATCGAACGCTGGCTGCAGGTCATCGAGAACGGCGAGACCGCCCAACTCGACGACATGCTCGCCGACGACGCGGTGTTCTACTCCCCCGCCGTGTTCACTCCGCAGCGCGGACGTGCGACGGCCGTGGCCTACCTGCGGGCCGCTGAGCACATGTTCTCCGGGAGCGACTTCCGCTACGTCAACACGTGGTTCGACACCCACTCCGCCGTCCTGGAGTTCACCGCCGAGGTTGACGGGATCACCGTCGAGGGCATCGACATGATCCACTGGAACGACGCCGGCACGATCACCTCGGTCAAAGTGATGATCCGCCCGTTCAAGGCCCTGCAGGCAGTGATCGGGCGGATGGCCGAGCTGCTCGCGGGCCGCTAGTTCCCGAGTTGCCTACCCGCGGTCTGACGGTTCGCGGATTTGCTGGCACGGACGTTCGCGCCGCCCGCCCCATCTTCCCGCACCGTCATACCCCCAGAAGTCGCCACCATTCCTGCGTCACGGCTTGGACGTGGCACTGGCCAACCTGTGAATTTTGTGAGTAAAGTTGAAGCAATTCCGGTGCCGGGTCGCCCACGCTCCAGGTTTGCCAGACCAGGCACCAACCGTTAGCCCCAGGAGTATGTGTCGATGAGTTCCGCCAAGCACGCCGCTACACACATAGGCCGGGTCGGCGCACTGGCCGTCGCATTGGGGATCGGGGCCGCGATGGCCTCCGGCACGGCCTGGGCCAGTCCCGCCGACGCCTCTGAGACTGGATCCACCGGGCGCAACTCCGAGCAGTCGGCGTCGTCGGACCCGACCTCGGCCTCCGCTGGGCCGACACGGCGGGGCACCCGGGCGTCAAACCCCGCGCGCAGCACCCGCGCCGTGACGCCTCGGCCGGCCGCCGCGGAGCGACCGGTGAGCAATGACAGCCCGGTGGACGACGCACCGGTCACCAAGCCCGCACTTAGCGCAACCAAACCACTGGCTTCGGCTGAACCGCAACAGATCTCACCGCCGGTTATCGCCGCTCAGGTTTCACCTGCGGCCAGCCTGCCGCCGGTCACCGTGCCTGCACCAACGGCGTCGCTGAAGTCGGCCCCGGTCCCGGCCGCAGTGGTCGCCCCGTCGGCCTTGCCGACCGTCGTCGTTCCGGTCGCCGTTACCGAAGTCCCCGTCGCGGTCGCCGCCCCCAAGGCAACCCTCGCCGCGCCGCGACTGGCCTCGCGGCTGCTCTCAGCGGTCGGCCTGGCGCCGATCGCCGGCAGCACGGGCCCCGGTGCGGTGGACTCCCCGGCGCTGTGGGCGCTTCTGGGTTGGACCCGGCGCGACGCCGGGCGGACCGGCGTGCGAACGGCCGCAGCACAGAGCGCACTGCCCAGTGCCACCGTTGCCACCGCTGTGGTGACCACCCCGACCAGGCTGCCCTCGACACCGCTGGGCTGGGTGACCGGGCAGCGCAACACGGCGTTCCCCGGCTTGACGTGGCCGCAGACCAACAACACCCGGTGGGCCAACATCTACGGCACCGACCTGGGCATCATGTGGTTCAACGGCGTCAACGGCAAAACCCAGCTGGCCTTCGGTGACACCTTCTCCGGCCCGAACATGACCGGGGACTGGCGCTCCAATGTGCTGCTGCTCAGCGAGGACACCAACCTGACCGACGGCCTGAGCCTGATCAACACCGGCCCGGCCTTCCAGTTCATCCCGGCCGCCCGCGGCGAGGTGTTCTTCATCGGCTCGGAAGTCACCAACATCCCGACCTCGGCGATCTACGCGAACAACAACAACTACGTCAACTACATGTCGGTGAAGTCCTGGGACTCCCCCGGACGCTGGACCACCAACTACTCGGCGATCTCCCAGTACGACCCGGCCACCGACAAGTGGGTGCTGCAGCGCAGCACCATCCGCCCGGCGGGGGTGTTCCGCGCGCAGAAGGCCTACAGCGCCGGTGATCAGAACTTCCAGCAGATGGCCTACGTGCTGCAACCGGAAAGCAAAGTCGTCGCCGGTGAACCCCGGTACGTCTACGCCTTCGGCACGCCCGCCGGCCGCGCCGGTTCGGCCTATCTGTCGCGGGTCCCGGAGGGCGAGCTGACCAATCTGCGCAAATACGAGTACTGGAATGGCAACCGGTGGGTCGGTGACCAGTCCCGCGCCGAGGCGATCATCGGTGACTCGCCGAACTCACCCGGTCTGATCGGGTGGGCAATCGACCTGGCCAACAACCCGAACTTCTTCGGCGGCTATATGGCCGGCTTCACCGGCGCCAAGACCGGCGGCAACGTCAGCGAGATGAGCGTTCAGTACAACAAATACCTCGACAAATACGTGGTGCTCTACGGCAACGGCGCTAACAACGTCATCCTGCGTACCGCTGACACCCCCGAGGGGCCCTGGTCGGACCCGATCACCATCGCCACGTCGGTGCAGTATCCGGGGCTGTACGCGCCGATGATCCACCCGCTGTCTGGCACCGGCGAACTCACCGACGGCAACGGCGATTCCGACATCAGCAACCTGTACTGGAACATGTCGATTTGGAGCAACTACAACGTGGTGCTCATGCAGACCGATCTAGCTCCGCTGGCGGTCACGCCGGTCTAGACTATCGAGGTCCTTCGGCCGTCCTGATTCGCCGCACATGCCGACGACGAAGCGGGATAGTTCCTAACCGTGATTCCGCTCCAATAGGGGGTGCCAGGGTGGACGGCTCATCATCCAGCAGGCGGTTCGCGGCGGCTGCGTTCATGGTCGGCGCAAGCGTAGTTCTGTCGGTCGCGGTCCCCACTCCAGCGGTCGCAGAACCCCCCGGGCCATCTGATTCACCGTCTGATTCACGGGGACTGCACCGGATGGACCAGACGCTGGCCGGGGCCTACCGGTACAACGCGGTGGTATCGGCGGCCGACGGCTCGTTATGGAGCGTCCTGTAGCCGGTGCTTAGCAGTCCGACAGCACCCGGGCGATCGCGTCACGCTCGGCCTGGGTCACCCACAGCCGGTAGGCGGCCTTGACCTCGACGATGCGGCTCACGAAGGTGCAGCGGTAGGCCTTATTGGGCGGCAGCCAGGTGGCGGAGTCCCCGTCGCCCTTTTCCTGGTTGACCCAGCCGAGGGTGGCCTGCAGATTACGCGGGTCGTTGGCGAAGTTGCGTCGGGTGAACTCATCCCAGAATTGGGCTCCGGTCTGCCAGGCTTCCGACAGTGAGACGATGTGGTCGACTTGGACTTCCGCGGAGGTTTGGGGCCCGCGCTGGAACGCGAAGCTGGTGCCGGTGTAGGGGTCGTTGAGGGTTCCGCTGAGAACGGCACACCCGTTGGAGCCGGGCTTGAGCAGCACGTCGACGAGGTCGCGGCGCAGCATGTCGTTGCGGGTGTCACATCCGTTGCGCCCGCCGGCGACGGTGACGTCGTCGGACCAGGCGTCGCCGAACTGGCTGCGGTCATACCCGGTCTTCGGCGCCCGGCCCTTGGTCTCCAGGGTGCCCAG
>NZ_JBILVF010000111.1:0-11418 GCF_044370595.1 Mycobacterium sp. | reverse complement strand
GCCCGCCTTGCGGGCCTGGTCGACGAAACCGGCGATGAGGTCCTCGGCCGCGCGGGCGCGTCCGGTCGCCGCACCCACCAGGCGGAGGTTGTCCTGCCAGCGGGCCCCGGGTGCCGAGGTGAACACCGTCGGGGCGATCGCGGAAAGGGCCGGGTAGGCCTGCGGCGTCAGTTCCTGCGATCCCAGGATCAGGTCCGGCTTGGCCGCCGCGATCGCCGTCAGGTCGGGGGCGCTGCGGGTTCCGGCGCCCGGCGCGCCGTGCACCACGGTGCCCAGATACGACGGCTGGGTGTCCGACCCGTCGGGCAGGGCGGCGGCCACGATCCGCGACTGCAGACCCAGCGCACACAGCGCGTCGAGTTCGTCCCCGGCGAGCACCGCGATCCGCAGGGGGTCGGCTCTGACGGCAGTCTGGCCGCCGGCGTGCCGGACCGGGCCGGGCGGGCGGCCGTCGAGGCGGGCCGGTTCCGGCGCGCAGGACTCATCGGGGCGACGCTGGTTGCCCAGCACCCCCGCCGAGGCAATCTTGGTGGTGCTGGTGACGACGCTGCTGGTAGAGGCGCCGGCCGGGGCTTCGGGATCAGGCTTTTCCGACGCCGAACACCCACCGGCTGCCAGGGCAACCGCCAGAGCGGAAAACGTGGCGCGGATCAGCACTCCGCGACGGTAACACCCGGTGCCGGGAAACCCCCGCTGACCAGCGGTAGAACCCGCGACACCCGGGGATGGGACGCGAAATACGACAGAATGTAGGACCGGAGCCGCGCAAGGTCTGGTTTGGGGATAAGATGCGCCGTAGATTCATGGGACGTTCCCAGATGGTTGGAGGATCTTGTGACAGCCGTAGTGCCCCCCCGCGGAGAACTAGAGGCCCGTCGCCCGGCACCCATGCCCAGCGGGCCCAAGGGCAACTTGATCTACAAGGCCATCACGACGACCGACCACAAGTTGATCGGCATCATGTACGTGATCGCCTGCTTCGTCTTCTTCGCGATGGCCGGCCTGATGGCGCTGTTCATCCGCGCCGAGTTGACCGTCCCGGGTCTGCAGTTCCTCTCCAACGAGCAGTACAACCAGTTGTTCACCATGCACGGCACGGCGATGCTGCTCTTTTACGCCACCCCGATCGTGTTCGGCTTCGCGAACCTCGTTCTGCCGATTCAGATCGGCGCCCCCGACGTGGCCTTCCCGCGGCTGAACGCGCTCTCACTGTGGCTGTTCATCTTCGGCGCGCTGATCGCCCTCGGCGGGTTCGTCAGCCCCGGCGGCGCCGCGGACTTCGGCTGGACGGCGTACACCCCGCTCTCGGACGCCGTGCACTCACCCGGCGTCGGCGCCGACCTGTGGATTCTGGGCCTGGCCGTCGGCGGCCTCGGCACCATCCTGGGCGGCGTCAACATGATCACCACCATCATCTGCATGCGCTGCCCCGGCATGACCATGTTCCGGATGCCGATCTTCACCTGGAACATCTTCGTCACCTCGATCCTGGTGATTATGATCTTCCCGCTGCTGACCGCGGCGCTGTTCGCCCTGGCCGCCGACCGCCGGCTGGGCGCACATGTCTACGACCCGGCCAACGGCGGCACGCTGCTGTTCCAGCACCTGTTCTGGTACTTCGGCCACCCGGAGGTCTACGTCTTGGCGCTGCCGTTCTTCGGCATCGTCTCGGAGATCTTCCCGGTGTTCTCCCGCAAGCCGATCTTCGGCTACTCCACGCTGGTGTACGCGACCATCGCAATCGCCGCGCTGTCGGTGGCGGTGTGGGCGCACCACATGTATGTCACCGGTGCCGTTCTGCTGCCGTTCTTCTCGTTCCTGACCTTCCTGATCGCGGTGCCCACCGGCATCAAGTTCTTCAACTGGATCGGGACCATGTGGCGGGGCAAGCTCACCTTCGAGTCCCCGATGCTGTTTGCCTTCGGGTTCCTGGTGGTGTTCCTCTGCGGCGGCCTGTCCGGGGTTTTGCTGGCCAGCCCGCCGCTGGACTTCCACGTCAGCGACAGCTACTTCGTGGTCGCGCACTTCCATTACGTGCTGTTCGGCGTGATCGTGTTCGCCACCTACGCCGGTGTGTACTTCTGGTTCCCGAAGATGACCGGCCGTCTGCTCGACGAGCGGCTGGCCAAGGTGCACTTCTGGCTGACCATGATCGGCTTCAACGTCACCTTCCTGGTCCAGCACTGGGTCGGCGACGAGGGGATGCCGCGCCGCTACGCCGACTACCTGCCGTCGGACGGGTTCACCACGCTGAACATCGTGTCGTCGATCGGTGCGGCCATCCTGGGCGTGTCGATGCTGCCGTTCTTCTGGAACATCTTCAAGAGTTGGCGGTACGGCGAGGTCGTCACCGTCGACGATCCGTGGGGCCACGGCAACTCCCTGGAGTGGGCCACCTCGTGCCCGCCGCCGCGGCATAACTTCACCGAGCTGCCCAACATCCGTTCGGAGCGTCCGGCGTTCGAGTTGCATTACCCGCACATGGTCGACCGGATGCGGGAAGAGGCCCACGTCGGGCGCGCGCACCGCTCCGAGACCAACGCCTAGGCGGCACCGCAGACCCCTTCACGCCTCGGCGCTGCGATGACCGCAGAGAAGGTGTCGGTGTTGATCACCGTCACCGGCCCGGACCGGCCGGGTGTCACCTCCGCCCTGTTCGAGGTGCTGTCCCGCTATCCGGTGGAACTGCTCAACGTTGAACAGGTCGTCATTCGGGACCGCCTGACGCTGGGCGTGCTGGTCTCGGGCGCCGCGCCGGTCGCTGACGGGAAACCGTTGCGCACCGGGGTCACCGACGCTATCGAAAAGCTCGGCTTGGATGTCCGCATCGAGCGCAGCGACGACGTGTCGATCATCGCCGACCCGCCCACCCACACCATCGTTGTCCTTGGCCGACCCATCACCGCCGAGGCGTTCGGCGCGGTCGCCGCGGCAGCGGCCGCGTTGGGCGTCAACATCGACGTCATCCGGGGTGTCTCGGACTATCCCGTTACCGGGCTGGAACTGCGGGTCACCACCCCGGACGGGATGGCCAAGGAGTTGCAGGCCGCTCTGGCCCTGGTCGGCGCCGAGCAGGGCATCGACATCGCGGTGGAGGACTACACCCTGGAACGGCGCAACAAGCGCCTCATCGTCTTCGATGTGGACTCCACCCTGATCCAGGGCGAGGTGATCGAGATGCTCGCCGAACGGGCCGGTGCCGGGGAGGCGGTGGCCGCGATCACCGACGCCGCGATGCGCGGCGAGATCGACTTCGCCGAATCGCTGCATCAGCGGGTGGCCACCCTGGCGGGGCTGTCCGCCGAGGTGATCGACGAGGTCGCCGACCGGGTCGAGCTCACCCCGGGCGCGCGCACCACGATCCGGACGCTGCGGCGTTTGGGCTTTCACTGCGGCGTGGTCTCGGGGGGTTTCCGGCAGGTGATCGACCCGCTGGCCCACGAACTGATGCTCGACTTCGTCGCCGCCAACGAACTGGAGGTGATCGACGGCCGTCTCACCGGCCGGGTGGTCGGCCCGATCATCGACCGCGCCGGGAAGGCCAAGGCGCTGCGCGACTTCGCCACCCAGGCGGGGGTGCCGATGGAACAGACGGTGGCTGTCGGCGACGGTGCTAACGACATCGACATGCTCAACGCCGCCGGCCTCGGTGTCGCGTTCAACGCCAAACCGGCGCTTCGGGAGGTCGCCGACGCCTCGTTGAGCCACCCCTACCTGGACACCGTCCTGTTCATCCTGGGCGTCACCCGCGCGGAGATCGAGGCCGCCGACGCCGTCGACGGGGTGGTCAGCCGGGTCGACATCCCGCCCCGAGCCTGATGCTGCACGATAGGCAGGTGCCCGAGGAGCCCGTGGACGAGGATCTGCTGATCGACTTCCGGGGCGTCACCCTGCGCCGGGACGGGCGTCTGCTGGTCGGGCCGGTGGACTGGCAGGTCGAACTCGACGAGCGCTGGGTGGTCATCGGCCCCAACGGTGCGGGGAAGACCTCGCTGCTGCGGATGGCCGCGGCGATGGAGTACCCCTCCGAGGGCACCGCGACCGTGCTCGGGGAGCGGCTCGGCCGGGTGGACATGAGTGAACTGCGCCAGCGGGTGGGGCTGAGCAGTTCGGCTCTGGCGCAGCGGATTCCGGACTCGGAGGTGGTCCGTGATCTGGTGGTGTCAGCCGGCTACGCGGTGCTGGGCCGCTGGCGGGAGCGCTACGACGAGGTCGACTACCACCGGGCCATCGACACGCTGGAGAGCGTCGGCGCCGAGCATCTGACCGACCGCACCTACGGCACCCTCTCGGAGGGGGAACGCAAGCGGGTGCTCATCGCCCGGGCTCTGATGACCGACCCGGAACTGCTGCTGCTCGACGAACCGGCCGCCGGCCTGGATCTGGGCGGGCGCGAGGAACTGGTGGCCCGGCTGGCCGACCTGGCGGCCGACCCCGATTCCCCCGCCCTGGTGCTGGTCACCCACCACGTCGAGGAGATCCCGCCCGGCTTCAGCCACTGCCTGATCATGGCCGAGGGGCAGGTGGTCGCGGCGGGTCTGCTCGACGACGTGATGACCGCCGAGCACCTCTCGGCGGCCTTCGGCCAGTCCATCGCCGTGGACGTCATCGACGGGCGGTACTTCGCGCGGCGAGCGCGGGTCCGACCCGCTCACCGGAGGCGGGTATGACCGAACCGGTGCCGGTGCGACCGGCGGCCACCGTCATGCTGATCCGGGCGGCGTCGTCGACGCCTCCCGCAGGGCTGGAGGTGTTCCTGATGCGCCGGCACGGCGCGATGGAGTTCGCCGCGGGAATGACGGTGTTCCCCGGTGGCGGCGTCGACGACCGCGACCGGGACGCTGGACTGGTGGGCAACAGGGCCTGGTATGGACCCGAACCCGACTGGTGGGCAAGCCGTTTCGGCATCGAGGCCGACCTCGCCGAGGCGCTGGTGTGCGCTGCGGCCCGCGAGACGTTCGAGGAGTCCGGGGTGCTGTTCGCCGGACCCGCCGATGACCCCGACGGGATCGTCGCCGACGCGTCGGTCTACCACCGGGAGCGCGCCGCGCTGGAGACCCGCAGCCTGTCTTTCGGGGACTTCCTGCGCACTGAGAACCTGGTGCTGCGCGCCGACCTGCTGCGGCCGTGGTCGAACTGGGTCACCCCCAAAGAGGAGCGCACCCGCCGCTACGACACCTACTTCTTCGTCGGTGCGCTGCCGCAGGGCCAGCGGGCCGACGGGGAGAACACCGAGTCCGACCAGGCCGACTGGGCCCGTCCGGAGGCCGCCATCGAGGACTTCGCCGAAGGCCGTGCGCTGCTGCTTCCGCCGACCTGGAGCCAGTTGGACTCGTTGGCCGGACGCACGGTCGCCGAGGTGCTGGCGCTGGAACGGCAGGTCGCTACCATCGAGCCCGATATGACGGTGCTCGACGACGGGAACTGGGAGATCGAGTTCTTCGACTCCGGTCGCTACAACGAAGCCCGCCGCCGTGCCTCGCGGCGGCTTGGGCGGCCCGGGGGCCGGTGAGCATGCGGGAGTTCATCAGCGTCCACGTCAGCGACGACCACCCCGGCATCGGTGCGCTGGTGATCAACCGTGAGCCCACCAATGCGTTGACCCGGCAGGCCTTTCGGGAACTGGCCTCGGCCGCCGAGGAAATCGCCGGGCGCGCCGACATCACCTCGGTGATTCTGTTCGGCGGGCACGAGATTTTCTGCGCCGGTGACGATATGCCCGAGTTGGCCATGCTGGACCGCGCCGAGGCCGAGGCTGCCGACCGGTTGCGCCGCCGCGCCATCGACGCGGTGGCCGCCATCCCCAAACCCACTGTTGCCGCGGTCACCGGGTACGCCCTCGGCGCCGGCCTGAACCTGGCCCTGGCCGCGGACTGGCGGGTCTGCGGTGACAACGCCAAACTCGGTTCCACCGAGATCCTGGCCGGTCTGGTGCCCGGCGGCGGGGGGGCCGCCCGGTTGGCGCGGGTGGTCGGCGACGCCCGGGCCAAGGAACTGGCCTTCAGCGGCCGCTTCGTGGGGGCGAAGGAGGCTCTGGCACTGCGTCTGGTGGACGAACTGGTCGCCCCCGACCACGTCTACGACGAGGCCCTGGCCTGGGCCGGCCGCTTCCTCGACGCCCCCGCGGCGGCCCTGGCCGGGGCTAAAGCCCTGATCGGCGGCAGGTACGGCGGTGGCCTGGACGCCGAGGCTCAGGTGCAGCGCTACGGCGAAGTTTTTGCCGCGGCAAAGGGACAGTTAGGCTGCCCTTCATGACGCGCAGCGCTGACATGCCTCAAAGCCGGCCGCACGCGACCGCCGAAGAGGTGGAGGCGGCCCGCCATGACACCAAGCTGGCCCAGGTGCTCTATCACGACTGGGAGGCGGAGTCCTACGACGACAAGTGGTCGATCTCCTACGACCAGCGCTGCATCGACTACGCGCGGGGCCGCTTCGACGCGATCGTGCCCACCGAGGAGCAACGCCGCCTGCCCTACGACCGGGCTCTTGAACTGGGCTGCGGCACCGGCTTCTTTCTGCTCAATCTCATCCAGGCCGGGGTGGCCCGCCGCGGCTCGGTGACCGACCTGTCGCCGGGGATGGTCAAGGTCGCCGTCCGCAACGGGGAGTCGCTGGGCCTGGATATCGACGGCCGGGTCGCCGACGCCGAGGGCATCCCCTACGACGACAACACCTTCGATCTGGTGGTGGGGCACGCGGTGTTGCACCACATTCCCGACGTGGAGAAGTCCCTGAGTGAAGTGGTGCGGGTGCTCAAGCCCGGCGGGCGGTTCGTCTTCGCCGGCGAGCCGACCCGGGTGGGTAACGCCTACGCCCGCAAGCTGGCGGACCTCACCTGGAAAACCACGGTGCGGGCGATGGCGCTGCCCGGGCTGTCGAGCTGGCGGCGCCCGCAGGCCGAACTCGATGAGAACTCCCGCGCGGCCGCTTTGGAGTGGATCGTGGACCTGCACACCTTCGAGCCCGCCGATCTGGAGCGGATGGCTCAGCGGGCCGGTGCGGTTCAGGTACGCACGGCCAGTGAGGAATTCACCGCCGCGATGCTGGGCTGGCCGGTGCGCACCTTCGAGTCGACGGTTCCGCCGGGCAAGCTGGGCTGGACCTGGGCGAAATTCGCGTTCGGTAGCTGGACCACGCTGAGCTGGGTGGATGCCAACGTGTGGCGCCGGGTTGTACCGAAGGGCTGGTTCTACAACGTGATGCTGACCGGGGTCAAGCCCTCCTGAGCTTCATCCGTGCCGATGTCGCCTACTTGACCAGCGACGCCGGGACCGCCGCGCTGGCCGAGGTCGCGCGGTACGGGCTCACCGACACCAGCCTGCTGGCCGACGTCGCGGCGATCCGCGGACGGTTCGGTGAGCACACCAAAGTCCTGGTCGAAACCGTCCGGCTACGGCGCAAGGCAGCTGCCAAACTCACTGGACTGGGCGACGTTTCGGGGTGGCTGTTGACCGATGAGGCCTTGCAGCAGGCCACCACGGCGGTGGTGGCACAGCACCGCGCCCAACGACTGTCCGGGCAGGTGGTGCACGACGCGACCTGCTCGGTGGGCACCGAATTGGCCGCCCTGCGCGACACCGCCGACTATCTGGTGGGCAGCGATCTCGACGAGGTCCGGTTGGCCATGGCTGCGCATAACGTCGCCGGGGTTCCCCTGGTTCGAGCCGATGCACTGGCGCCGATCAGCCGCGACGCCGTCGTGCTGCTGGACCCGGCCCGCCGAACCGGCGGACGGCGCCGCTTCGACCCGCGCGCCTACAGCCCGCCCCTGGACGAGGTGGCCCAGGCCTACCGCGGCCGGGCCACCGTGGTGAAGTGCGCTCCCGGAATCGACTTCGACGCGGTGCGTCAACTGGGCTTCGATGGGGAGATCGAGGTGACCTCGGCCGGCGGATCGGTTCGGGAGGCCTGCCTGTGGTCGCCGTCGTTGTCGCAGCCGGGGGTGTCGCGGCGGGCAACGGTGCTCGGTGACGGCGAGCGCGCCGCAGAACAGATCACCGACGCCGAACCCGAGGACTGCGCGGTCGGTGACCCGGGCCGCTGGATCGTCGACCCCGACGGTGCGGTGGTGCGGGCCGGGCTGGTGCGGCACTACGCAGCCCGGCACGGCCTGTGGCAACTCGACCGTGACATCGCCTACCTCACCGGGGACCGGCTGCCGGCGGGGGTGCGTGGCTTCGAGATCATCGACCGGCTGCCGCTACGGGAAAAGGTTCTGCGGCAGGCGCTTTCGGCGTACGACTGCGGTTCGGTGGAGATCCTGGTTCGCGGTGTTGACGTCGACCCCGATGCCTTACGCCGCCGATTGCGGCCGGCCGGAGCACAGGCGCTCTCGGTGGTGATCACCCGTCTCGGGCACGGCGCTGAGGCTCGTGCGTCGGCGTTCCTGTGCCGGCCGTCCCGGTAGGCTGGCGGTCATGCGCATCGCGATTGCCGCGGCCCTGCTGTGCGGCGCCCTGGCGGCTGCGCCGGCGTCGGGTGCGCCGGCGTCGTGCGCAACCCTGGGCGGCGTGGTGGAAGCCGGGGCGCAGTGTCGTATTCAGTCCAGTGGAGCGGACCACACCATGGACATCACGTTCCCGCTGGACTATCCGGACAACCAGGCAATCGTCGACTACCTCAGCCAGACCCGGAGCGGATTCCTCAACGTCGCCCAAACCCCGGGCACCCGCACCGTGCCACACCAGATGACCGTCACCGCCGAGTCCTTCCGGTCGGCGCGCACCCGCAGTGTGGTGCTGACCCTGTTCCAGGAAGTCGGCGGCGCGCATCCGAGCACCTGGTTCAAGTCGTTCACCTACGACGTCGAACGCTCCCGCCCGGTCACGTTCGACTCGCTGTTCGCCCCCGACGCCAAACCGTTGGACGCCATCTTCCCGATCGTGCAACGCAGCCTGGAAGCCGAAACCGGCCTCGCCGGAAGTGTTTCCCCCGGCGACGGTCGCGACCCGTCGCACTATCAGAACTTCGCGGTGACCGACGATGCGCTGATCTTCTTCTTCGGCCGCGCCGAACTGCTGCCGTCCTACGCCGGGGAGACCTCAGTTTCGTTGCCGCGCAACGCCATTCCTCCGCTGCAGGTCTAGGCCTCGGGGACGAAGCTGAACACCTGGCCGCCACTGGTGGCCGTAACCACCCGGCGGTCGAAGCCCACCGACACCCCGACCGGGAAACCCGCGGCGTCCGGAAGCGGGTAGCTGTTGAGGGTGCGCCCGTCGGCCGGATCGACCACCAGCAACGCCAACCGCTGCGGACCGTCGGCGACCACGGTGTAGGCCACCCGGTCCCCGGCCTGGCTGGAGGTCGACAGCGGGATGACGTCGTCGCGGCGCCACACCACTTCGGCGCTGTCGCCGGAATCCTGGATCCCCACCAGACGGGTATCGGGGCCGCCGCCGGCGATGATCAGCCCGCCGGGTGTCACCGACGGTGGCGTCTGCGGCTGAAAGTCAAGGGGCACCGACCATTTCACACTTCCATCTGCGGCATTCAGCGCCCAAAGCCGGCGGTCGCGGCCGTTGACGTACACCGTCTGACCGTCAGCGGACAGCACTGGGCTGCCCAGCACCCCGGCCGTCACCGCGTCGCTGGTCCATTCCCGGGTCAGCAGGGCGGGCTGGCCGGGTTGGTAGCGCAGCGCGGTCAGCACCGATGCCCTGGCGCCGGGTTGCCACACCCCGAGCACCGCAAGCCCGCTGGCCGCGGAGAAGCCCGGCGCGGCGGCCACCGGGCAGCCTGGCAGGGACTGCTGGCAGTCGCTGACGCCGCGGGTGGCGTCGGTGGGGTCGACGCCCTCCACCAGATCCAGCGGGGTGCCGACCACGACGCCCTGGTGGGAGTCGAACACCAGCGCCTGACCCAGGTGCGTCACCACCAACAGTTGGCCGGCGCTGACGAAGCGCGCCGTGGTGGGCATCCCGATGACGTTGGTGCGCCAACGGACCCACTGCGTCGGCGGGTAGGACAGCATCAGGCCGGGCTGGCCGATGTAGAGGTTGTCGAACCCGTCGAACAGCGGGCTGGAGAACCCGCCGCCGAGATACATGCGGGTACACCAGCGCTGACGGCCCTTGTTGTCGTTCTCCCAGACCATCAGCGAGCAACCACCGGCAGTCTGGCCATTGACCGCCAGGTAGTTGTCCGGGCCCAGCGCCACGGCCGCGCCGAGTTCACCCTTGACCGAGCGGGTCCAGTCCAGAGCCAGCGCGGGCGCACCATCGGTGGGGGTGTAGCTGCTGTTCTCGGCGTTGGCGTACTGGGCCGACCAGCCCCGCGCCGCGATGGACTGCACCCAGTCGTCGGTGGTGGCGCAGCCGCTGATCACCAGCGTGGCCGACACCACGGCCGCCAGGTGCCGCAGCATCGGTGTCGGTCCCACGCAGGGGAGACTAACGGGTCGATGCAGCAGGCCGGCGGAGGCCGATAGGCTGACTGGCCATGACGAGCATGTGGGGTGCGCCGATCCATAAGCGCTGGCGGGGCTCTCGCCTGCGCGACCCCCGTCAGGCCAAATTCCTCACCGTGGCCTCACTGAAGTGGGTGCTGGCCAACCGCGCCTACACCCCGTGGTACCTGGTCCGCTACTGGCGCCTGCTGAAGTTCAAGCTGGCCAACCCCCACGTCATCACCCGCGGAATGGTCTTCCTGGGCAAGAACGTCGAGATCCACGCCACGCCGGAACTGGCGCAATTGGAGATCGGGCGCTGGGTACACATCGGCGACAAGAACACCATCCGCGCCCACGAAGGGTCACTGCGGCTGGGCGACAAGGTGGTCTTCGGCCGGGACAACGTCATCAACTGCTACATCGACATCGAGTTCGGCGATTCGGCGTTGATGGCCGACTGGTGCTACGTCTGCGACTTCGACCACAGGATGGACAACATCGAGATGCCCATCAAGGACCAGGGCATCGTCAAAGCCCCGGTGCGCATCGGCCCGGACACCTGGATCGCGGCGAAGGTCACCATCCTGCGCGGAACCCGCATCGGCCGGGGCTGCGTGCTGGGGGCGCACGCGGTGGTCAAGGGGGACATCCCGGACTACTCGATCGCGGTGGGCTCACCGGCCAAAGTGGTCAAGAACCGCAAGCTGGCGTGGGAAACCTCCGCGGCGGATCGTGCCGAACTGGCCGCCCACCTCGCCGACATCGAACGCAAGAAGGCTTCGCGAAGCTAGCCTCCTTCTCCCGCGGACCCCCGCGAGCCCCCGCGAGCCCCCGCGGGCAGACGCAAAGTCGTAGGAAAAGGCCGGATTTTGTGCGAGTTTGCGTCTGTTCGGCGCGCGGGCCGTGGTGCGCTCAGCGGTCGGGCAGGGCGTGCTCGACGATCGGCCGGCGTTCCAGCGGCTCACGTTCCCGCCGTTTGGCCCCCAGGTACACCTGCGCGGTGCGGGCGGCCACGGTGTGCCAGTCGAAGT
>NZ_JBILVF010000110.1:0-11440 GCF_044370595.1 Mycobacterium sp. | reverse complement strand
CGATGTCGGACTCGGCATCCGCGGTCAGACCGGTCACGATCACCCGGACATCCGGACCGATGTCGGAGGCCACCTGCAGAAGCGTCGCGCTGTCGCGGGTACCGATATCCAACAGCAGCACATCGGAGACGCCGCGATCCAACTGTTCGAACAGCGACGGAAGATCACCCGCGCCGCGGGCCGCTATCCCGTGCACGCTCAGGGCGGTCGCCAGACATTCGCGATGAAGTGTGTTGGCGTCGCAGATCAGCACACGGATCGGTGGACCGGCCGACCCGGGCGGGTAGGGAGCCGTCGGTTTCATCGCTGTAAGCCCCCACCCTCGACTCCTCGCGGGCAGCTAACGAACCGCCCGCCGGTAGTGGCGATCATATTCGGAGAGTGCACGGCGGGAAGTGATCAGCCCGAGCGGAGTGCACCGCGGGATTTGACAGCGCGTCCGCCCACCCTGCAATGTTAGGCTAACCTCAGTTAGGCTAACCTAAAGGGATCTTGTGGTGATTCGACGGCCCCTCCTCGGCCCAGCGCGTCTGTCCGTTCGCACGCTCGTCGCTCTGATCGCCGCACTGCTGGCAGTGCCCCTGATAGCCGCCTGTGGCGGTGGTACGGGCGGTACCGGTGGCACCGGCGGTACCGGTGCACCCGAGCGTGCGGTGACCGTCTACTCCGGACGCTCAGAGGAACTGGTCGGACCCCTGTTCACGACGTTCACCGAACAGACCGGCATCAAGGTCGACGCCCGCTACGGCGACAGCGCCGAACTGGCCGCCCAACTGCTCGAGGAAGGCGACGGCAGCCCCGCGCAGGTGTTCTTCGCCCAGGACGCCGGCGCCCTCGGCGCGGTGGAGGCGGCGGGGCTGTTCGCCCCACTGCCCGCCAAGGCGGCCACCGCGGTCCCGGCCGCCTACCGCGCCCCCGACGGCACCTGGACCGGCGTCACCGGGCGGGCCCGCGTCATCGTCTATGACCCCCAGCAGGTTCCGGCCGACCAGGTGCCCCGAACGGTCGGGGACCTGACCGACCCGAAGTGGCGGTCGCAGGTGGCGATCGCCCCGACCAACGCGTCGTTTCAAGCTTTCGTCACCGCCATGCGGATCGCCGACGGCGACGACGCCACCCGCACGTGGCTGCAGGCCATGGTCGCCAACGACGCCCAACGGTACGAGAAGAACGGTCTGATCCTCGACGCGGTGGACGCCGGGCAGATCAAACTGGGCCTGATCAACCACTACTACTGGTACGAAAAAGCCGCCGAAGTCGGCGAGGCGAAGATGCGGTCCAAGATCGCTTTCACCTCACCCGGTGACCCGGGCAGTCTGGTCAACGTCGCCGGGGCCGGCATCCTCAAACCGGCCGCCGACAACAAGGAGGCCGCCGAATTCCTCGAGTGGCTGCTCTCCCCGGAAACCCAGCAGTGGTTCGTCGCCAACACCTTCGAATACCCGCTGCTGCCCAATATTCCTGCAGCCCAAGGGCTTCCGCCGCTGGACTCACTGCGCGGACCTGATGTCGCGCTGGCCGACCTGGACAGCCTCCCGGCAACCCTTGCCATGCTGGAGGACGTCGGACTGCTGTGACCGCCACCGCGACATCTGCGCGCCCGCAAAGCCCGACCGGCACCGGGCGGCCGCCGCGCACTCTGCTCGCCGCCGGCATCGGCACAGCCGTAGTGTCGTTGATTCCGCTGCTCTATCTGCTTGTCCGGGCCGGCGACGCGGGCTGGCGGCGTTGGCTGGAGATCCTGGTCCGGCCCCGGACGGCCGAGACGGTCGGCACCTCGGTGGCCCTGGTGCTGGTGGTGGTGTCGGCCTGCCTGCTGATCGGGGTTCCCACCGCGTGGCTTCTCGCGCGCACCGACCTTGCGGGCCGGGCCCGATGGCTGGCGCTGCTGGCGCTGCCGCTGGCGGTCCCCTCTTATGTCGCGGCCTACGCGTGGCTGTCGCAGTTCCCCGCGATGAACGGGTTCTGGCCCGCCGCACTGATTCTCACCCTGGTCTCCTTTCCCTACGTGCTGCTACCGGTGATCGCCGCACTGCGGATGGCCGATCCGGCCAGCGAGGAGGTGGCCCGCGCCCTGGGGCTCAGCCCGCTGCGCGCCTTCGTCCGCGCCACCCTGCCGCAGGCCTGGCCGGCCGCGGCCGGTGGTGCGCTGCTGGTGGCGCTCTACGTGCTCTCCGACTTCGGGGCCGTCGCACTGATGCGCGTTGATGCCTTCACCCGGGTCATCTACGCGTCCTACCGGGCCAGCTTCGACCGCGTCGGCGCCACCGTGCTGGCTCTGGTGTTGGTCGGCCTGGCAGTGCTGCTGCTGGTCGCCGAACGGCGGCTGCGTGGACGCACCCGGCGCTGGCGGACCGGGTCCGGCACCCAGCGCCGAGCCGTCCCGGTCCGGCTGAGCCGCGCGGGGCGGGCCGGGGCGATCGGCTGGCTGACCGTGCTGACCGGTGTCGCGGTGGGTGTGCCGGTGGTGTCGCTGCTGTTGCGGATGGCCGAGGGCAGCCGCACTCCGCTGGTCGTCGGTGAGCTGGTCTCGGCTGCGTTGACCTCGCTCGGTGTCGCCGCGGCCGGGGCGGCGCTGGCAGTACTGCTCGCCCTGCCGGTCGGGATCCTGGCCGGGCGGTACCGCACACCGGCGGTGCGGTGGGTGGAGACGCTGTCCTTCACCGGTCACGCGCTGCCGGGCGTGGTGGTGGGTTTGTCGCTGGTCTTCCTGACACTGGCGGTGCTCCCGGGCGCCTACCAGAGCGTCGCGGTGCTGGCTTTCGCCTACGCGATCCTGTTCGGCCCCAAAGCTATTGGCGCAACCCGCAGCGCCACCGCGGCGGTCCCCCCGGTACTTGAGCAGACCGCCCGCACGCTGGGCCGCGGCCCGCTTCGCGCGTGGGCGCAGACCACGCTGCCGCTGAGCCTGCCCGGTATCGCCGCGGGCGGACTGATCGTGTTGCTCACCGCGATGAAGGAACTGCCCGCCACTCTGATGCTGCGCCCCACCGGCGTGAACACTCTGGCGACCGAACTGTGGAGCCGCACCGAGGTGGCGGCCTACGGCGCCGCGGCCCCCTACGCCGTCACCCTGGTGGCGTTGGCCGCCGTCCCGGCCTGGCTGCTCAGCCGGTCGGTGGCCGTCCGCGGCGAAACCGAGGCGGTGACCCTGTGACGTCGGTCAGTGTGCGTGATCTCAGCGTCGGCTACGGCGAGGATCCGGTGCTCGACGGTCTGGATCTGGACGTCGATTCCGGGACCCTCGCCGCTGTCCTGGGCGCCAGCGGTTCGGGCAAGACCACCCTGTTGCGCGTCCTGGCCGGCTTCCTGCGGCCGGCCTCGGGCACAGTGCGCTTCGGGGACCAGGTGGTGGCCGGCCCGACGTTCGTTCCCCCGGAACGGCGGCGGGTGGGCATCGTGCCGCAGGAGGGTGCGCTGTTCGGTCACCTCAACGTGCGCGCCAACGTCGGTTT
This sequence comes from Mycobacterium sp., assembly GCF_044370595.1. GTDB lineage: Bacteria > Actinomycetota > Actinomycetes > Mycobacteriales > Mycobacteriaceae > Mycobacterium. The sequence continues at coordinate 7,985 of NZ_JBILVF010000110.1, read as the reverse complement.
CGGCCTGCCGCGCGGATCCCGGGCGCGGATCGACGAGATGCTGGACATGGTCGGAATGCGCGACTTCGCCCTGGCCCGCCCGCAAGACCTCTCCGGCGGGCAGCAGCAGCGGGTGGCGCTGGCCCGCGCGTTGGCGCCGGGGCCGCAGGTCGTTCTGCTCGACGAGCCGTTCAGCGCACTGGACGCCGCGCTGCGGGCACGCCTGCGCGCGGAGGTGCGTGAACTGCTGCGGTCGGTCGGTACGACGGCGATCCTGGTCACCCACGACCAGGAGGAGGCGCTGTCGACGGCCGATCGGGTGGCCGTCATGCGGAGCGGCCGGATCGTGCAGTCCGGTGCGCCGGCCGAGGTGTACGGCGCCCCCGCCGATCTGGAGGTCGCACGCTTCGTCGGTGACGCGGTGGAACTGCCCGCTGTGCTGACCGGTGGCACTGCCCGCTGCGCGCTCGGTGAGGTGCCGGTCTGGGCCGACGCTGACGACAACGCGGCCGTTGTCCTGGTCCTGCGGCCCGAGCAGTTGGCGCTGGACCCGCCGTCGGCCCGCCGCGGTGTGCGGGGGGTGATCCGCGAGGTGGCCTACCACGGCTATGACTCAGTGGTGCGGGTGGAACTCGCCGATGGCACCCGGGTGCGGGTCAGGGTGCCCAGCGGCACCGCTCACCCGGCCGAGGGTGACGCGGTGACGGTCGCGGTGACCGGCCAGGGCCGGGTCTACCCCGATCCCCTCCGCACCGAAAGGCCTGCCGGTTGGTCGTTGGCCAGACCGGAGCTTCGCTAGAACGGTTGGCGCAGAACGTCGAGTGCGCGCTCACGGCCAAGGAAGCGGCGGGAACCACGCCCTGGGCGCACAGTCGACCGACCAGGGCCCGCGGTGGCAGGTGCTACCGAACAACGACGAAAGAAGACACAACATGCGGTCCGTATTGGTTACCGGAGCGGGCAGAGGAATCGGCCTGGCCATCACCGAACACATGAGCCGCCAGGGGTGGCACGTCTACGCCACTGCCCGGTCCGCCGATGCCCTGCAACGCCTCGAGCGCCTCCCCAACGTCGATCCGATCTCACTCGACATCACCGACAGGTCGGCGATTGCAGCGCTTCCCGACCTGCTTCCCGCGGAGTTGAACGCCGTCGTCAACAACGCCGGCATCGTCGTCAACGGTCCCGTGGAAGGTCTTGCGCTCGATGACTTGACGAGACAACTGGACGTCAATGTCATCTCGCAGATCGCGGTGACGCAGGCGGTGTTGCCGAGAATACGGGCATCCCGCGGACGGCTGGTGTTCATCTCGTCGGTCAGCGGGCTGTTCACCACGCCGGGCACCGGCGCCTACAACGCGTCGAAGTACGCGATCGAGTCCCTGGCCGATGCACTCCGGATGGAGTTGCGTCCGTGGCACATCCCGGTGTCGCTCATCGAGCCCGGACCGATCCGCACCGACATCTGGACGGGCATCCTCGACGATCATGACCGTATGGTCGAGCAACTCCGAGACGAGCACCGCCGACTGTATGCGCCACAACTGGCGGGGACGCGGAAGTTGTTGGGGCGTATGCAGAAAATCGCCGCCGATCCCAGCAGAGTCACCAAGGCCGTCGACCATGCGCTGACCGCGAAACGGCCCAAACCTCGCTACCTGTTGGATTTTCCCAGCCGCGCCCAGAAGGCCCTCATCGCGATCACGCCCACCGCGGTCAGCGATGCGGTTCTGGCAGCCTCCACCACCTCGAAGTCGGCGAGGGACTAGACCGAACTCGTCGCCCCTGGGCGATGCCTTCATCCCCGAACCGGCTGAGGTGTTTCCGGATCCGCTGCGCGAGCGGCAGCGACGGGTATCAGTTCGAGCAATCCCCGACGTGCTGTCGGGAGTCGGCGCTGCCGATCTGACTCCCGGGCGGCGACATCGCTGGCAGCCAGCACGAGAAACCGGGCGGTTTCCCTCGGATGGGTGCAGAACCCGGCAAGATCGGCGGCCAACACCGCCGTTGCCTGACGATTACGGCGGCCGACCTCGGCGACGACCGACGGCTCGGTTCGGGCGTCGAGCAGCAAGGCGCGCACACCCGGTAGCGCCCGGCATCCGTCGAGGAAGGCAAGCACTCGCCGCCTGGCGCGCTCCGGGCCCGGGGTGTCGGCCCCCGTCGCCTCGATGATCTGGCTAAACACCGCGTCGTGGAATCGTCTGTGCAGCGCCACCAGAAACGCGGCGCGGTCGGGGAAGTGGACGTAGAACGTGCCCTTGGCGTGACCCGCCGCCACGGTGATACGCGCGACGGACAAGGCGCTCAGGCCGTCCTGTTCGGCCAGTGCGACCGCAGCGTCCAGAAGTTCCAGGCGGGTCGGGTGCTGGTCGTCGGCTCGACTGCCCGGCCCTCGGCGGCGAGGGCGAGCGTCCGCGGGAGGCATTGCGGTCATGCCGAATTCGCGGTTCGCAGCCGCGACAGAAACGCCGCCGTGCGGTCGAGGAACTCAGCGGGCCGCTCGATGAAGGGCTGATGACCGGCACCGGCGAAGGTGACCACCTCGGCATCCGGCAGAGCGGCCCGGGCACGCCGGCCGTCGATCAGCCAGGGCAGGATCGGATCGCGGGTGCCCCAGCCGAGCAGTACGGGGCATTGCACACCTTCGGCCAGCGCGCGGCCGTCGTGCTCGGGGTCGGCGAAGCTGCGCCACACGTTGGCGTACACCTGCGCATTCGGGGCGGATCGGGACGCCTGCGTGGCGCGTGCGATCGCCGCGCTGACTTCCGGACCGGAGTCGCGCAGATACAGCCGGGGAAGCGTGCGGTAGGCCCGCGGTGCCACGACTGCCGAACCGACCAGACGGCAGGCCAGGGTCGTCCCGAGCCAGCGTGGCGTGAAACCTCCCGGCGAGACGAGCATCAAACCGCCAACCAGGTCAGGGGCGTGAGCCGCAGCGCGTAGCGCAGCGAATCCGCCCACCGAGTTGCCGAGCAGCACGTGACGGCCCCCGAGTCCTTCGAGGACGTCGATGAGATGGTCGCCGAATCCCACCGCCGTCTCCGGCGCGGAGCGGGCGCTCAGACCGTGCCCGGGCCAGTCCAGGGATGTCACCTGCCAGCCCGCTTCAGCAAGCCGCGGCGCTATCGCGCCGAAGTCTCGGCGGTCTCCGCCGTTGGCATGGAGCAACACCAGCGACGGGCCACCGCCGATCGTCTCCCGATGAATCTTCTGCGTCACCGCGGTCAGATTACATGACTAGCTGGTCATCTAATTCCGGCCGGCTGCCCACCGCCGCCTACGAGTTACCCGCTGCCCATGCCCGACCGGTTTGCCGGCCGGGGTGAAGCCGTGTAGCGGCGGCGCACTCGCAACCGCTCATTCATGACGGCAGCGGATCAAGACGCTGAGCGGCGCCGCCCCCGCCTGAACCGCGGCCATGCCAGCACGTCCTCCACCCGGGAACGTCAGCGGCGTCGACGGTGTCAACACGCGGGCAAAGGTAACCGCATAGGGCAGAGTCGTTGGGTGAAAGCATTACGGCAAACGTGTTTCGACGGACAGTGGGTGGTGGGCGGCCGTGATCGAGGACCAGGAAGCCGCTGAGCAGAAGTGGTTCGACGACTTCGGTCGGGCCTCCGAGAGTCCGGAGACTCTCGACCGGCTGGTCGCAGTCGTCAACGACCGCATCGTTGAGGGTGTGCCGGAGTTGCGCGATCCGACGCTTCGGCCCGAATTGGAAGCGAGCACCCGCTCCCACTGGAAGGGTTTTCTCACGGTCATGAACCGCGAGACGATCGACGTCCAGCCGGCGCCGCCGATCCACGACTTCGCGCGGACGCTTGCGCGGCGCGGCTTCGATCTGCCGGTACTGCTCTCCGCGTACCGCATCGGCCAACGCTCGACCTGGGACTTCATCACTGATCTGCTGCGGACTCAAGTGACAGACCCCGATCTGCGGTCCTCGGTCTTGTTGCGGTTCTGGTCGCATGCGACTCAGTGGATAGACACCGTGATTGAGTCGTTGATCCCGGTGTTCAACGACGAACGCGAACAATGGCAGCGAGGAGCACTCGCACGGCGCACCGGTCTCGTCAAAGCAATCCTTGCCAAACAGTCCATCGATATCGACACTGCGGTAACAACTCTCGGATATCCTCTTCGGCAGCATCACATTGCCTTCACGCTTCGAGTTGACGACACGGTTCCCGACTACGACTTGCAACACCTACTCGGGCTAGCCGCAGAATCAGTCAGCACCGCACTCGGCGGCGGAAAGCCGTTGGTCATGTCCAGTGGCGCACGCTCAGCATGGTGCTGGACCTCGCAGCCTTCCTTACTTCTTGCTGATGGCGCTGCCTTCGAGCTTCCCCGGTTTGTCCGAACAACCCTTGGAACATGTCACCCTGGCGTGGCCGGCTTTCGCCTCACGCACCTCGAATCCATCGCAGCACTCGTCATTGCCGAACGTCACGACGCAGCCGTGGTCCGCTATGAGGACGTCGAAATCGTCTGCCTTGCAGCCGGAATTCTTTGCGATGATGTCCGGGCTGCATTCGTGCGGCGGGAGCTCGGCGACCTCGTCGGCTCCGATCACGCGACACAACGGCTTCGTGAGACTCTGCGCGTCTACCTAAAGGAGGACGGCGACGCCTCGGCGACCGGCGAATTGCTTCGCATGCATCCCAATACAGTTCGATACCGTGTCCGCCGGGCCGAACAACGGCTGGGCCATGGAATCAGCAGGCGACGAACCCAACTGGAACTGGCACTGGAGATCATCAGCTTCCTTGGCATCGCGGAGACGGGGTCAGAGCAGGCGTAGCGAAACGACGGAGTCAGTGAACCATTAGTTCCTGCTCACAAAGCAACGGCGCTTCTTTGTTCCCAAGGACATGTCTGGCTCGATCGAACCAGGCGACCATTACGCGCGACCGGCGCAGTGCTTCGAGAAACATCCTGATCACGAACTCCCTTGGGAGGAAGGCCGCCTTGACCGTGAGCGACGACGATGATCTCCAGCCGCTGAAACACTTCCCTGCGGCTGAAACCTCGCGGCGGAGGTTCCTTGGCAGCGGTGTCGCCACGGCCGCGACGTTGACGTTGGGCGCCGCGGCCGTCTCGGCGTGTGGCAGTAAGAATGCGACAACCACCGAGGGAAGCGAGACGACCATGTCATCCGGTACGCCACTGGAGAAGGCCACCCTGCACGGCAAGGAGGTCATCGCGACCCCGATCGGCGACATCACGCTGGTCGACAACTACTTCGACGACGACGCCTCCACGCGCCTCTACGACGAGATGGACTACCAGCGCGCCGCCCAGTCCTACCTGTGGAGTACCCCGATGGTCAGCGTCGCGACCTGGCGTGACCGCCAGGCCGAGGCGTACGGCGTCACCGGCGAGACCGACTTCGTCGTGCTGCGCTCGCTGAAGGAGAAGCGCGGCATCGTCACGGCCAACCTGACCACGCCCTACCTCTTCAACTTCCTGAGTCTGGAGAAGGGCCCGCTGGAGATCGAGTATCCGGCCGGGCAGACCGCCGCCGGGGTGATGGACTTCTGGCAGCGCCCGGTGACCGATCTCGGTCTGACCGGCCCGGATCAGGGCAAGGGCGGGAAGTACATCATCGTCGGGCCCGAGCAGGACCCGGCGAAGTTCGACAAGCCCGGCTACGTTGTGCGCCAGAGCGCGACCAACAACATAGGGGTGCTGCTGCGCATCCTCGATAAGGACCCGGCCTACTTCGAAAAGTTCAAGTCGACGATGAAAATGGGCCGGGTCGGCCAGCCGCTGGCGACCTCCCGGTTCATCGAGGACTCCGACGTCGAGTGGAGCGCCACCGCGCCGCGCGGACTGGACTACTGGCGCACTCTGGCCGCTGTCGTCGATACCGAACCGGTCCGGCCGGTGGACAAGGCCTGGATGGCGATGCTGCTGCCGCTGGGCATCGAGAAGGGCAAGACCTTCGACCCCGACGAACGCCAGCAGGCGATCCTGCTCAAGGGTGCGGCGATGGGTGAGTTGTTTGCACGCAACCTGCAGGTCAATCCCCGTTTCGCCGAGCCGTACTGGCCCGGCACGTCGTGGTACAAGAGCTTCGACTTCTCCCTCGAGCAGGAGACCGAGGACCGGGTCGAACTCGACGAGCGGGTCACCTGGTTTTACGAGGCGGTGGGTTCCAGCACCGGCATGATCAACCCGACGGTCGGCGCCGGACAGGTGTACATGACCACCAAACGAGACAACAAGGGCGACCTGCTGCGCGCCGACAAGACCTACAAGCTGAAGGTGCCCCAAGACGTTCCGGTGGGCCAGTTCTGGGCACTGACGCTCTACAGCGAGAACACCCGCCGCCCCTACGACAACGGCGGCGCCGACATCCGCAGCGCAAACCTGGACAGCCGGCTACCTGACCTCGTCAAGAACCCCGACGGCAGCATCGACCTTTATGTCGGCGCCACGGCCCCCGAGGGCTTCGAGAAGAACTCCATGAAGACCACCGGCGACGACGGCTGGTTCGTCTATTTCCGCCTGTACGCCCCGCTACAACCCTTCTTCGACAAGACGTTCAGCCTCCCCGACTTCGAAGTCGTCGAATGACTCTGCGTGCCCTTATCGCCGCCATCCTGCTCACCGCGATGACCGCAGGTTGCAGTGGCCCGCCGAAAGAGAGAACCTCGACCGCACCGGTGACCCCGGAGCAGGCCCGCGCGATCGCCAAGGAGGCCTATGTCTACGGCTTCCCGATGGTCGACAGCTACCGCATCCAGTACTCCTACTTCGTCGACAAGAACGGACCCGAGTACAAGGGCGAGTGGAATCAGGTCCACAACACCGCACGAGTGTCCACGCCGGCAGACACCGCGATCCAGACGCCCAATTCGGACACCCCGTACTCGTTCCTCGGGGCCGATCTGCGGGTAGAACCGCTGGTGCTGACGGTCCCGCCGATCGACGACGGCCGCTATTTCTCGCTGCAATTCATCGACGCCTACACCTACAACTTCGCCTACGTCGGCACCCGCACCACCGGCAACGGCGGGGGCACGTTCCTGCTGGCCGGACCCGGCTGGAAGGGCGACAAGCCGACCGGTGTCAACGACGTGATTCGGTCGGACACCGACCTCGTCTTCGTGCTCTACCGCACCCAGTTGTTCTCACCCGAGGACCTTCCCAACGTCACCAAAATCCAGGCCGGATACCAGGCACAGCCGCTGTCGGCGTTCCTGAACCAGCCGGCTCCGCCATCGGCGCCTCCGGTCGATTGGATCAAACCGCTCACCCCCGAGGAGCAGAAGACCTCGCCGAAGTTCTTCGAAATCCTGAACACTGCACTGCAATTCACTCCGACACTGCCCTCGGAGAAGGAACTGCGAGATCGGTTCGCCACCCTCGGCATCGCCGCGAACGGCGACTTCAACGCCGATGAGCTCACCCCGGAGATCCGCGCGGCCGTCGAAGCCGGCATGGCCGACGCGTGGGCCGAATTCGGCACCTTCAAGAAGGACAAGATCGACACCGGCCAGGTCACCTCCGGTCAGGTGTTCGGCACCCGAGATCAACTCGGCGGCAACTACCTGTACCGGATGGCCGGCGCGGTACTCGGCATCTACGGCAACTCCAGCACTGAAGCGATGTACCCGGTACTGTCCACCGACTCAGACGGCGCACCGCTCAGCGGAGCTGACAACTACACCCTGACCTTCGCCCCGGGTCAGCTGCCGCCGGTCAATGCGTTCTGGTCGGTGACGATGTACAAGCTCCCCGAGAGCCTGCTGGTCGACAACCCGATCGATCGCTACCTGATCAACTCGCCCATGCTGCCCAACCTGATCACGAACCCCGACGGCGGACTGACCCTCTACATCCAGAACAACTCACCAGGCCCGGACACGGAGCCCAACTGGCTTCCCGCCCCGCCCGGACCGTTCACCCTCTACATGCGGCTGTACTCGCCCAAGCCCGAAGCTCTCGAGGGAACCTGGCAGGCACCCAAGCCGGTGAAAGTCTCGGGCTGACGA
>NZ_JBILVF010000243.1:0-3102 GCF_044370595.1 Mycobacterium sp. | reverse complement strand
GAGCGCATCCTCGGCCGGGCGCAACGGCGACACCGCACGGGTGGAGTCGAGATGATCCCGACGTCGCACGTCGGCCAGAACGATTTCGTATTCATCGGCCAAGCCGGCGGCGATGTTCTGATCGTTGCGTCGGCGCGCGCGGGTCTCCGCGGAGGCGGTCAGGAAAATCTTGACGTCGGCACCGGGCAGCACCACCGTCCCGATATCACGACCCTCGACGACCACACTGTCGGGACAGTCGGCAAGCTCACGCTGAAGTTGGACCAGGCGCGACCGGACTGCGGGGACAGCCGCCACCGCCGACACCGCGCGAGTCACCTCCTCGCTGCGGATCTGCACCGACACGTCCTCCCCATCGAGGTAGGTCTGTTCGACCTGCGGATCAAAACCCACCGACAGCGGCACTTCAGCCGCCGCGGCGATAGCCTCTGCATCCTCCAGATCGATACCGGCCCGCAGCATGGCCAAGGTTGAGATTCGGTACATCGCCCCGGTATCGACGTAGCGCGCATCCAGCATATGCGCTAAACCCCTTGAAACACTTGACTTTCCGGTACCGGCAGGACCGTCGATCGCAATCACCACACCGCTCACATCCCGACCGCCTTGTACAATTCGCCGACCTCTTTACGGGTCAGGGCCCGGATACTGCCCGGCCGCTGCTCACCCAGACTGACCGCGCCCACGTCGGTTCGAACCAGCGCCTGCACCGGAAATCCCACTGCCGCGAGCATTCTGCGGACAATATGCTTCCTACCCTCGTGCAGGGTCACCCGCACCAGGGTCTTGCCTGGAACGGCGTCCACCACAGCGAAATCATCCACCCGCACCGGACCGTCCTCGAGATCAACACCGGAACGCAGGGTCTTGCCCAAGCCGCGCGGCACCGAACCGGCGACCGTGGCCAAGTACGTTTTCGACACCTCGAAGGACGGGTGCATCAGTCGATGCGCCAGTTCGCCGTCGTTGGTCAGCAACAGCAACCCTTCGGTGTCGGCGTCGAGTCGGCCGACGTGGAACAGCTTCTGGTTACCGCGCACCCGATGCTCGACGAGATCCCCGATACACGGCCGGCCGCGGTCATCGGACATCGTCGAGTGCATCCCACGGGGCTTATTCACCGCGAGATACACCATCGAGTCGTCGAGAACGATCCTGCTGCCGTCGACCCGGATATCGGCGGTATCCGGATCTACCCGGGTGCCGAGTTCGGTCACGGTGCGGCCGTTCACCTCCACCCTGCCGTCGGTGATCATCCGCTCGGCAACACGCCTGGAGGCGATGCCGGCCTGCGAAAGCACTTTCTGCAGCCGGACGCCTTCCTGATCGGGCACCGGACTCAACTGTCGCTGGTGTCGACATCGAAGGCGACCGGCGTTTCGGTTTGCGACTCCCCGGCCAGTTTCGCGAAACGCGGCTCGCTGTCCAGGCTTTCGCTCAGATCGTCGATCACGTCGACATCCGGCAGCAGCGGCGCGATGTCCGGCAGATCCGCAAGTGAAGACAAGCCAAGCCGTTCCAGAAAGAGTTCCGTGGTGGAAAACGTCGTCGCCCCCGTATCGGGGTCGTTACCCGCCTCCGTGATCAGCCCCCGCGCGACCAACGTGCGCATCACGGCGTCCACATTCACCCCACGCACCGCGCTCACCCGCGCCCTGGTGACCGGTTGGCGGTAGGCAACCACGGCGAGGGTCTCCAACGCGGCACGGGTCAGCTTGGAGCGCGCCCCGTCCATCAGCAATCGTTCGACATAGGGGGCGTACCGGGCGCGGGTGTACATCCGCCAGCCGCCGCCGGCTTCGCGCAGTTCGATGCCGCTCTGGCGGGCGGTGAAGTCCTCCGCCAATCGTTCCAGGATCTCGGTGACGCGGTGGACCGGCTGCTCGGTGGCCGCCCCCAGCGCCTCAGCGCTCACCGGGGTGTCGACCACGAGCAGCAGGGCTTCCAGCACCCGAGCCAACTCCTCGTCGTCGACGTCGTCGACGTAGACGGTGTCGAGCTCCGACTCCTCGGTGCCTTCACCGCTGTATTCCTGGCCAGCTTCTACGGTCATTGCTCTTCCCACTCGGCTCTAACCAGCTCTTCGTTCGCCAAACGGTTTCCGGTCCACGAAACCTGAAGCACACCAAGCGGTTCTGATTGCTCGAATGCTACCGCCCGGGCGCGATAGAGCTCGAGCAGCGCCAAGAACCGCCCGACGATCTGGATGGGCTCGGAGCAGTCGGCGACCAGATCCGAAAACGACGCCCAATGCCCTCTGCCGCGACGCTCGAGCAACTCCATCAACCGCTCCGCCTGCTCGGGCACCGACACCCGGGAGGCATGCAGGTGATCGGTTCCCACGGTCGGAACCGGTCGCGGGGTGAACGCTGAAGCCGCGATCTCCGCGAAGGTCATCGGATCCACGCCGAGCATCACTTCGGGAAGCAGATCAGCGAACCGGTCCTCCAAGGCAACCGACCGTGGGTAGCTGCGCAGTGCCGCAGCCTCCAATTCGGCGAACATCTCGGCGACATGCTTGAACGCCCGATACTGCAGCAATCGGGCGAACAGCAGGTCGCGGACCTCCAGCAGGGCAAGGTCCTCGGCGTCCTCCACCTCTGCGGCCGGCACCAGTCGCGCCGCTTTGAGATCCAGCAGGGTGGCGGCGATCACGAGGAAGGTGGTGGTCTCGTCGAGTTCGAGTTCACGACCGATTTCACGGGTGTAGGCGATGAACTCGTCGGTCACCGCATGCAGAGCAACCTCGGTGACGTCCAAACGGCGGGCGAAGATCAGCTGCAACAGCAAGTCGAATGGACCTTCGAAGTTGGTCAGCCGGACCCGAAAGCCCTTCTCGGAGCGTGTGTCGGGGCCTGTCTGTGAGCCGTCGTCGGAGACCTGCGCAGGCCCCTGATCCGTCATGGATTCGGTAGTCACTTGCCGAAGCGGTCGATGACCTCGCGGGCCAACGCACGGTATGCCTGCGCGCCGCCTGATTTCGGGGCCCATGTGGTGATCGGCTCCCCCGCGACGCTGGTCTCCGGGAATCGGACGGTTCGAGTTATGACAGTGTCGAAGACGAGTTCGCTGAATCGTTCCAGTACCCGCGCCATCACTTCC
>NZ_JBILVF010000242.1:0-3111 GCF_044370595.1 Mycobacterium sp. | reverse complement strand
CGCACATTCGTGACGTCCGGGGCGTGCATCTGCGCGGTGCTCCTTGCGACGGCCGTTGCCGCGCCCGGAGTCCGCCGCGCGGCCACCGCCGCTGACGAGCCCACGGTGGTGATCGCGGCCGTGCAGGGCAACGTGCCGCGGTTAGGCCTGGATTTCAACAGCCAACGTCGCGCGGTGCTGGACAACCACGTCGCCCAGACGCTGCAATTGGCCGAGGACGTCGAATCCGGCAGCGCGCCGCGGCCGCGATTCGTTATCTGGCCGGAGAACTCCTCGGATATCGATCCGCTGGCAAACGCCGACGCTGCCGGGCAGATCGAGGCGGCAGCTCAGGCCATCCGAGCGCCGATACTCGTCGGCGCCGTCGTCGACCGACCGGAGGCGACGCCGGACAGTCCTGCCGCTTCCAACACCGTCGTAGTGTGGGATCCCGACGAGGGGCCGGGGGAGCGTCACGACAAGCAGATCGTCCAGCCCTTCGGGGAGTATCTGCCATGGCGGTCGTTCTTCTCCCGGCTGTCCTCCTACGCCGACCGGGCCGGCTACTTCGTCCCCGGCAGCGGCAGCGGCGTGCTGCATCCCGCCGGGGTGCCCGTCGGGGTGGCGACCTGTTGGGAGGTCATCTTCGACCGCGCGTTGCGCCAGTCGGTGCGTAACGGCGCCCAGGTGCTGGCAGTGCCTACCAACAATGCGACCTTCGATGAAGCCATGAGCGAACAGCAACTGGCGTTCGCGAAGCTACGGGCCGTCGAGCACGGGCGATACGCGATCGTCGCCGGAACGACCGGTATCAGCGCAGCAATCGCCCCAGATGGCCGTGAAATCGCCAGGACCGCGTTCTTCACCCCGGCCTACCTCGATGTGGAGGTACGGCTGCGGACAGCCCAGACCCCGGCCACCCGATGGGCTGGCGCGGTGCAGTGGCTGCTGGTTGTGGCCGCGGTCACCGCAATCGGCGCAGCTGTATTGCACAATGGTGGATTAGTGCGGCCACTGCGCAGCCGCCGTCGTCGTAATTCGGGCACGGTGTAAACCAGGCGAAGGAGTCGCATGAGCAACCGCGGCAGCGGGCCCACCGGGGCCCAGGCCGAGAAGGCCCCCGGGAAGGCCGCCGGGAAGGCCGCCGGGAAGACCCCCGCAAACAACGATCAACTGCCCAGCAGACGAACACTGGTCATCATTCCGACCTACAACGAGTTGGAGAACCTGACCCTGATCGTCGGGCGGGTCCGCAAGGCACGTCCTGACGTGCACATCCTGGTGGTCGACGACGGCAGCCCGGACGGCACCGGGGAGCTTGCCGACGAGCTGTCGGCCGCCGAGCCTGACCGAGTGCACGTGATGCACCGCACCACCAAGGACGGATTGGGCGCGGCCTATCTGGCCGCGTTCGCGTGGGGATTGGAACGCGGCTACAGCGTCTTGGTGGAAATGGACGCCGACGGCAGCCACGCGCCCGAGCAGCTGTACCGGCTGTTGGACGCCATCGACCACGGAGCTGATCTGGCGATCGGATCGCGCTATGTCGACGGTGGGACGGTGCGCAACTGGCCGTATCGGCGGCTTGTTCTGTCCAAGACCGCCAACACCTATGCGCGGCTGCTACTGGGTGTCGGGATACACGACATCACCGCCGGATACCGCGCCTACCGGCGCGAAGTGTTGGAGAAGCTGGACTTGTCTACGGTCGAATCCAAGGGGTACTGCTTTCAGGTCGACCTGACCTGGCGCTCCATCAACAACGGGTTCACCGTCGTAGAGGTGCCGATCACGTTCACCGAACGCGAGCTCGGAGTCTCCAAAATGAGTGGCTCGAATATCCGCGAGGCGATGTTCAAAGTCGCCCAATGGGGGATCGGCGGACGAGCTCATCGCAGGCGGTCGAGGCGCTGAGCGGCGAGTATCCCGCCGCCGGCCGCCTCAGCCGCGGCGCTTCGTCTTGATCAACTCGAGGCGCTCTTTGAGCAGTTCCTCGAGTTCCTCCACGGATCGGCGCTCCAGCAGCATGTCCCAGTGCGTGCGAGGTGGCTTGACCTTCTTCGGCTCCGGGAGCTCACCCTCGATGAGGGTCCCTTCAAGGCCGTTACGGCACAACCAGGTACCGGGAATTTCGGCATCGTCGGCGAACGGAACCTCGAACTCCTCACCGTTCTCGGTGCGATACCGGGCCAGCTGTCGCGGTGCCAGGTCGTGGTTGCGGTCGGTCTCGTAGCTCACGGCGCCGAGCCGGCTGCCTCTCAGCACACGATCAGCCATGGTGATTCTCCTTGCGTGATACGTGGGAACGACGCGTAGAACGGTTGCCGCCGTTCCCGACGCGGAACTCAATGATACCGGGAGCGCGACGGCCCCGGTCTAGGCTCACGGTGGTGACGCGCCGGACCCGCCCACAGCCGTGCCGATGGTGCGGCCGTGAGGTCGCCGACGCCGGGCTAGGCCGACGTCGGCAGTACTGTCGGCAGTCCTGCCGTCAGCGGGCCTACGAGCAACGCGCCCTGGTCAAAGGAACCGCTGTCCCCGATGACGCCGTGGTCCTCACGGCCGAGGAGGCCGCCGAGTTGTCCGATCGGGTCTATCAGGTGCGTTGTGCAGCCGAGGATGTCGCGACCGCCGTTGACGAGGGCGCACCGGCCGCGGAGTTGCGCCAACTGTGTCAGGAGTTGTTGCGCGCGGCCAAAGCCGCTGACGGGTGGCGCTGATCTCGATTCGTGCCCGACGGGGATACCTGCTCCCCCTGCTGGGGGATTACCGATCAGTAGCACAGTATTTCGGGTCCCAGCGTGCAACACTGGCCGCTGAGCGGTCACCGTTGAGCTTCGCTACCCCCCCGCGTGGCTCCGGTGGCCGCTCCTGGGTGGATAACCCGACCAGGGGTTTCTTTCCTGGTAGCGCTGTCACATGGTGTCAGTTTCTGCCACAATCCGTCCTAGCGGCCATCGACACATTTCTCATGGGGGGTAAATGTGGCGGTGGCCGCTTCGACGCGCGGAGGCGGCATCAGAGTCAGCGATCTTCGACGTTCCTCGGTTTCGGAACCGGCGCCGATGCTGCGCTTGACCCGCCCCGTCGTGGCTTGGGGGGTCGCCTGTTGGGACCGGATCGGCGTGCTTC
>NZ_JBILVF010000108.1:0-11579 GCF_044370595.1 Mycobacterium sp. | reverse complement strand
TCGGCCGCCGCCACCGCCGTGCGCCGCGGCGCCCGGGTGGTCGTGGCCACCCCGTACGAAGGGCCGATGCGGGACGCCACCGCCGGCCGGGCCGCGGTACTGGCCCCCCGGCTGTGGGTGCCCGAGGAATTCGGGTTGTGCCGGTACCTGGCCGCCGGGCTGGCCACTCTGGCCGCGGTGGACCCGACCCCGGATCCGGAAGCCCAGGATCAGGCAGGCGGTGCCGAGTTGGCGGCCATCGCCGACGAACTCGACGCCGAGGCGCTGCGCAACAGCGTGTCCCGGGAGATCTTCACCAACCCGGCCAAGGCACTGGCCGAGCGGATCTCGAACCGGCCCGTGGTCCTGGCCGGAGACGGCCAGGCCACCTGCGCGCTGGCCCGGCACGCGGCGGCGGTCCTGTTGCGCATCGCCGGACGCACAGTGGCCGCGGCCGGTCTGGCCGACGCCATGGTGGCCCTGCGGCGCGGGCCTGCGACGGGTTTCGGCGATCCGGTGGAAGCGCTGTTCCACGACGAGGAGATCGACGGGCCGCTGCCGGCCCGGCTGCGGGTGCTGGCGCTGACCCTGGATGCGGAGCGTCCGGCGCTGGCTGCGCGGGTCGCCGGAATGGACGGCGTCGATCTGGTGGGGGTCGTGGATGTCGGGGAGGCCGGATCAGTCCCGGAGAGCGTCCCGGAGAGCGTCCCGGAGAGAAACGCCAGCGCCACCCAGCAGTTGGCCACCCTCGCGGTACGGCTGGAGATGGCTGCGGTTTATCTGAGATTGGCGGGGGGATAGCAGGCTCGTGCAGCGTCTACACGGAGCAGTCCGGACGTACGCGTGGGGGTCGCGGACGGCCATCGCCGAGTTCACCGGCCGCCCGGCGCCCACCGCGCACCCGGAGGCCGAACTCTGGCTCGGTGCCCACCCCGGGGACCCGGCCCGACTCGACGGCCCCGGTGGCGAGGAGTCGCTGCTCGACGTCATCGCCGCCGACCCGGACGGTGAACTCGGGCCCGCGGTGCGCCGGCGTTTCGGCGATGTGTTGCCCTTCCTGGTCAAGGTGCTCGCCGCCGACGAGCCGCTGTCGCTTCAGGCTCATCCCAGTGCTGCACAGGCCGCCGACGGCTTCGAGCGTGAGGAGCGCCACGGGGTGCCGGTCAGCGCGCCGGTACGCAACTACCGTGACCGCAACCACAAGCCCGAACTGCTGGTGGCGCTCAGCGACTTCGCCGCACTCGCCGGTTTCCGCCCCGCCGCGCAGTCGGTGGAGTTCATGCGCGCGTTGGCGGTGCCGGGGCTGGACCCCTACCTCGCGCTGCTCGCCGACCAATCCGACGCCGCCGGGCTGCGGGCCCTTTTCACCACCTGGATCACCGCCCCGCAATCCGACGTCGACCAACTCATTCCGGCGGTTCTGGACGGCGCGGTGAGCTACATCCGTTCCGGAGCAACGGTGTTCGGCGCCGAGGCCCGGACGATGCTGGAACTGGGCGAACGCTACCCCGGCGACGCCGGGGTGCTGGCCGCACTGCTGCTCAACCGGATCGCTCTCGCTCCGGGGGAGGGTATCTACCTGCCGGCGGGCAACCTGCACAGCTATCTGCACGGGGTCGGCATGGAGGTTATGGCCAACTCCGACAATGTGCTGCGCGGTGGACTGACACCCAAGCACGTCGACGTGCCCGAACTTCTGCGGGTGCTGGACTTCGACCCGGTGCCGGACGCCCGAGTGGGTACCCACCGCGAGGGTGTCGAACTGATCTATGACACCCCGGCGGCCGAGTTCGCCGCCTCCGTGTTGACCCTCGACGGGGACAGCCTGGGGCGCCAGGTCGACCTCCGGTCACGGCACGACGGCCCGCAGATCCTGGTCTGCACCGACGGTTCGGTGACGGCCCACGCCAAGGCCGGCGAGGTGCGCATCGATCGCGGGGCGGCGGCGTGGGTGGCTGCCGACGACGGCCCGATCCGGGTCGTGGCGAGCACGCCGAGTCGATTGTTCCGCGCCACAGTGGGGGGCTGAGCGGGTAGCCTCTGCCCGCATGCCCGCCCGTCTTCGCACCCTCGGTGCGATGTCCGCGCGCACCAAGTCGGTGGAGCAGTCGATCCTCGACACCGATGAACCCGCGACCCGGTTGCGCAAGGAACTCACCTGGTGGGACCTCACCGTCTTCGGTGTCTCCGTCGTCGTCGGTGCCGGCATCTTCACCGTCACCGCGAGCACCTTCGGCAATATCACCGGCCCGGCGCTGTCGATCTCGTTTGTGATCGCCGCGGTCACCTGCGGGCTGGCTGCGCTGTGCTACGCCGAGTTCGCCTCCACGCTTCCCGTGGCCGGCAGTGCCTACACCTTCTCCTATGCCACCTTCGGTGAGTTCGTCGCCTGGATCATCGGCTGGGATCTGATCCTGGAGTTCGCCGTCGGCGCGGCCGTCGTCGCCAAGGGCTGGTCGAGTTACCTGGGCACGGTCTTCGGATTCTCCGGCGGCGTCTGGGATCTCGGGCCGATCGACTTCGACTGGGGCGCACTGCTGATCGTCGCGGTGGTGGCAACCCTGCTGGCGTTTGGTACCAAGATCTCCTCACACTTCTCCGCCGTCGTCACCGCCATCAAGGTCGCCGTGGTGTTGCTCGTCGTGGCTGTCGGCGCCTTCTACATCAAGCCGGAGAACTTCTCCCCGTTCATCCCGCCCACCGAAACCGGTGCCGGGGCCGCCGGCACGGGTATCGACCAGTCGGTGTTCTCGCTGCTGACCGGCGGGGGCGGCAGCCACTACGGCTGGTACGGCGTGCTGGCCGGTGCTTCCATCGTGTTCTTCGCCTTCATCGGATTCGACGTGGTGGCCACCACCGCCGAGGAAACCAAGAACCCGCAACGCGACGTGGCCCGGGGCATTCTGGCCTCGCTGGCCATCGTCACCGTTCTCTACGTGGCGGTGTCGATCGTGTTGTCCGGGATGGTCAGCTACACCCAACTGCGCGACAGCGGACACGGGAAGGCGAACCTGGCCACCGCGTTCTCCCTCAACGGCATCGACTGGGCCGCCAAGATCATCTCCATCGGTGCCCTGGCCGGTCTCACCACGGTGGTCATGGTGCTCATCCTGGGACTGTCGCGGGTGATGTTCGCCATGGCCCGCGACGGACTGCTGCCCCGCGGTCTGGCCCAGACCGACGCCAAGGACCGCCCGGTCCGCATCACCGTGATCGTCGCGATCATGATCGCGGTGGCCGCCACCGTCTTCCCGATGTCCAAGCTCGAGGAGATGGTCAACGTCGGAACATTGTTCGCCTTCATCCTGGTGTCCGCCGGGGTGATCATCCTGCGGCGCACCCGGCCCGATCTGGACCGCGGATTCCGCGTTCCGTTCGTCCCGGTGCTGCCCATCCTGTCCATCGCGGCCTGCCTGTGGCTGATGCTCAACCTGACAGCGCTGACCTGGGTGCGGTTCGCGGTGTGGATGGCGATCGGGGTCGCGGTGTACGCCTGCTACGGCCGACGGCACTCGGTGCTCGGCCAGCGACTGGCCGCCCAGGCCGGTCCGGAGTCGGTGCGCACCTCGTAGCAGAAAAATCCCCGATTCGGGGATTGCAACCCGTTGCGGTTACCGTAATCGGCATGTCTTCAGCTCTGAACATGACCGCAGACTCCCGCAACGGGATCGACTTCAAGGTCGCCGACCTGTCGCTGGCCGAGTTCGGCCGCAAAGAGATCCGCCTGGCCGAGCACGAGATGCCCGGTCTGATGGCGTTGCGCCGCGAATACGCCGACGTCCTGCCCCTCAAAGGTGCCCGGGTGTCCGGCTCCCTGCACATGACGGTGCAGACCGCGGTGCTGATCGAGACCCTCGTCGCGCTCGGTGCTGAAGTCCGATGGGCGTCCTGCAACATCTTCTCCACCCAGGACCATGCCGCGGCGGCGTGCGTCGTCGGCCCCAACGGAACCCCTGAGGAGCCCCTCGGTGTGCCGATCTTCGCCTGGAAGGGCGAGACGCTCGAGGAGTACTGGTGGGCCGCCGAGCAGATGCTCACCTGGCCCGGCGAGCCCGCCAACATGATCCTCGACGACGGCGGCGATGCCACCATGCTGGTGCTGCGCGGCGCCCAGTTCGAGCGGGCGGGGGTGGTCCCGCCCGAGGAGGACGACCACTCCGATGAATACAAGGTGTTCCTGAACCTGCTGCGCGCCAGCCTGGCAGCCGACGCCCACAAGTGGACCCGGATCGCCGACGCCATCAAGGGCGTCACCGAGGAGACCACCACCGGCGTGCTGCGGCTCTACCAGTTCGCCGCCGCCGGCGAACTGGCCTTCCCGGCGATCAACGTCAACGACTCGGTCACCAAGAGCAAGTTCGACAACAAGTACGGCACCCGCCACTCGCTGATCGACGGCATCAACCGCGGCACCGACGTGCTCATCGGTGGTAAGGCCGCGCTGGTGTGCGGCTACGGCGACGTCGGCAAGGGCTGTGCCGAGGCGCTCAAGGCCCAGGGCGCCCGGGTGGCGGTCACCGAGATCGACCCGATCAACGCCCTCCAGGCGATGATGGACGGCTTCGAGGTCAAGACCGTCGAGGAGGCCATCGGCTGGGCCGACATCGTCATCACCGCTACCGGCAACAAGGACATCATCACCCTCGACCACATGCGGGCGATGAAGGACAAGTCCATCCTGGGCAACATCGGGCACTTCGACAACGAGATCGAGATGGCACGCCTGGAGCGCGACCCGGCCATCCGCCGGATCAACATCAAACCGCAGGTCGACGAGTGGATTTTCCCGGACGGCCACTCCATCATCGTGCTGAGCGAGGGCCGGCTGCTGAACCTCGGAAACGCCACCGGCCACCCGTCGTTCGTGATGAGCAACAGCTTCTCCAACCAGGTGATCGCCCAGATCGAACTGTGGACCAAGAACGACGAGTACGACAACGAGGTCTACCGGCTGCCCAAGCACCTCGACGAGAAGGTGGCCAAGATCCACGTCGAGGCACTCGGCGGCACCCTGACCAAACTGTCCAAGGATCAGGCCGAGTACATCGGTGTCGACGTCGAAGGTCCGTACAAGCCGGAGCATTACCGGTACTGAACCGCTGATGCGGTGATAGCTTGCCGCCGTGGCTTGCGCGTCGCGGTGGAGTGCGATGCTGACGTCCTTGCTGGTGGCAGCCTTGCTGGTGGCGGCCTGCGCCGGGCCGGCCCGCGCCGACGATCCGTACCACCCCGTCGACCCGTACTACAACGAGAACGAGTACATCGCGTTCTACACCCCGCCGGACCCGCTAGGACCCGGCGCGCCCGGCGATCTGATCCGCACCGAGCCCTCCCGGCTGGTGCTCGAACCGTCCGGCCAACTCGGCGCAATCATGGCCACCGGGACGCGGATCATGTACCGCAGCACCGACTCCCGCGGCAACCCGATGGCGGTGACGGGCACCTACTTCGAGCCGTACCACCCGTGGCCGGGTGCCGGCCCGCGCCCATTGGTGGTCTACGGCCCCGGCACCCAGGGTCTCGGTGACCAGTGCGCCCCGTCGCGCCTGTTCAATCAGGGCATCCACTTCGCGCCGTTCCTGGACATCGTCTTCAACTACGAGTCGCTGTTCGTCTCCACCATGGTCGCCCGCGGTTTCGCGATCGTCATGACCGACTATCAGGGTCTGGGCACCCCGGGCGTGCACACCTACGTCAACCGCGTCTCGCAGGCCGGCGCCATGCTCGACGCCGGCCGGGCCGCGCTGCGGCTGCCCGGCACCTCACTGTCCCCCGGCGGCCCGATCGCATTGATGGGCTACTCCCAGGGTGGCGGCGCGTCGGCCGGGGCCGTCGAACTCGCCTCGGCCTACGCACCGGAGTTGAACATCGTCGGCGCGTTCGCCGGTGCCCCCCCGGCCGATCTGGAGGATCAAATCGGCTATACCGACGGCAGCGCCATGGTCGGCCTCATCGGCTACGCGCTGAATTCGGTGCTGTCCACCTACCCGGAGGTCACCGACAAGGTGCGCGCGACGTTGACCCCGATGGGCCACAAACTGCTCGACGACACCAAGAACCAGTGCATCGGCGAGACGGTCATGCGGTTCCGGTTCAAGCGAGCCCAGGATTTCTTCGTCCCGCAACTGGCACAACTGGTGACCGACTCGGTGTTCCGCAAACTGTTCGACGACCAGAAGATCGGCCGCTACCGGCCGCAAGCCCCGGTGCTGGTGGTGTCCAACCGCTTCGATCCGCTGGTCCCGTGGGCGCCGGCCGCTCAGATGGCCCGGGACTGGTGCGCTCAGGGGGCCGACGTCCAGTTCTGGACCAATGAGCAGCCGCCACTGTTCAACAAACTCGGCGTCAACCACGCGTTGCCCTATCTGGTGGACGGGGAACGGGTGCTGCAGTGGCTGGCCGACCGGTTCAACGGGTTGCCCACCACGCCGAACTGCGGGCAGTTCTAGCGTGCTGGTCGTCATCGAGGGACTCGACGGCGCCGGCAAGCGCACCCTGGGCGTTGGCCTGCGAGAGGCGTTCACCGCCGCCGGCCGGTCGGTGGCCACCGTGGCCTTCCCGCGGTACGGCACGTCGATCACCGCCGATCTGGCCAGCGAGGCGCTGCACGGCCGGCACGGCGACCTGGCCGAGTCGGTGTATGCGATGGCGGTGTTGTTCGCCCTGGACCGCGCCGCGGCCAAGGATCAGATCGCGGCTCTGCGAGCCGAGCACGATGTGGTCATCCTGGATCGCTACGTCGCCTCCAACGCCGCCTACTGCGCGGCGCGGCTGGGCCAGGACGCCGCCGGCGAGATGGTGTCCTGGGTCGGTGATCTGGAGTACGGCCGGTTGGCTCTGCCCGAACCCGACCACCAGATTCTGCTCTCGGTGCCGGTGGAACTGGCTGCCGAACGCGCCCGCCGGCGGGCCGACGAAGAAGCCGACCGGGCCCGGGACGCCTACGAACGCGACGCCGGCCTGCAGCAGCGCACCGCAGCGGTGTACGCCGGGCTGGCGCAGCGCCAGTGGCACGGCCGGTGGACGGTGGCCGGCTCCGATATCGTGCCTGGACTGCTGGCGGCGCACCTGCTGTGCTGATCTGACGGCGACATGCGCTGCGTGGCAGCCGGGAAATGTTGCGATTCGATGCCACCATGGACGCCATGAGGCAACGGATCCTGGTCGTTGACGACGATCAATCGCTGGCGGAGATGCTGACCATCGTGCTGCGCAACGAAGGTTTTGAGACGGCGGTTGTCGGCGACGGCTCGCAGGCGCTGACGGCGGTCCGCGAACTGCGGCCCGACCTGGTGCTGCTCGACCTGATGCTGCCGGGTATGAACGGTATCGACGTGTGCCGGGTGCTGCGGGCGGACTCCGGGGTGCCGATCGTCATGCTGACCGCCAAGACCGACACCGTCGACGTGGTGCTCGGCTTGGAGTCCGGCGCCGACGACTACGTGATGAAACCGTTCAAGCCCAAGGAACTGGTGGCCCGGGTGCGGGCCCGGTTGCGGCGCAATGATGACGAGCCCGCCGAGATGCTGTCCATCGGCGATATCGAGATCGACGTGCCGGCCCACAAGGTGACCCGCGACGGCGAGCAGATCTCGCTGACGCCACTGGAGTTCGACCTCCTGGTGGCCTTGGCGCGTAAACCGCGGCAGGTGTTTACTCGTGATGTGCTGCTCGAGCAGGTTTGGGGCTACCGTCACCCCGCCGACACCCGTCTGGTGAACGTCCATGTCCAGCGACTGCGGGCCAAGGTCGAACGGGACCCGGAGAACCCCCAGGTGGTGTTGACCGTTCGAGGAGTGGGATACAAGGCCGGTCCCCCGTGACGCCGCGCGGTGCAGTTGACGCCGTGAGGTCTTTAGCTTGATCTTCAGCACGCGGCGGCGCACCCGGTCCGGACCGGTCGTCCGGGGTACCAATGCGCTGAGCCGTGCGCTGGGCCATATCTGGCGGCGCTCACTGCAACTTCGGGTGGTGGTCCTGACCCTCGGACTCTCGGCGGTGGTGATCCTGGCCCTGGGTTTCGTGCTGACCAGCCAGATCACCAATCGGGTGCTCGACGTGAAGGTCCGGGCGGCCACCGAGGAGGCCAACCGGGCCCGGGCCACCGTGAGCGAGATCGTCAGCGGTGAGGAGGCCCGGTCGCTGGACTCCAGCCTGCAACTGGCCCGCACCACCCTGATCTCCCGACCGGGTCAGGCTTCCGGCGCGGCCGGTCTGGCGGGCCGGTTCGACGCGGTGCTCGTCGTCCCCGGGGACGGCCCCCGCGAGGCCACCTCCGCCGGTCCGGTGGACCAGATTCCGCGTTCGCTGCGTGATTTCGTGCAGGCCGGTCAGGTCAGCTACCAGTACACCTCGGTGCGCACCGAAGGGTTCTCCGGTCCGGCGCTATTGGTCGGCACCCCCGCGCCGTCCCGGGTCAGCAATCTCGAGTTGTATCTCATCTTTCCGCTGACCAGCGAGGAGCGGACCATCGCACTGGTGCGCGGCACCATGGCCACCGGCGGGTTGGTGCTGTTGCTGCTGCTGGCCGGGATCGCGCTGCTGGTCTCCCGGCAGGTGGTGCTGCCGGTGCGATCGGCCTCCCGGATCGCCGAGAGTTTCGCCGAGGGGCACTTTTCGGAACGGATGCCGGTGCGCGGCGAGGACGACATGGCCCGGTTGGCGGTGTCGTT
This sequence comes from Mycobacterium sp., assembly GCF_044370595.1. GTDB lineage: Bacteria > Actinomycetota > Actinomycetes > Mycobacteriales > Mycobacteriaceae > Mycobacterium. The sequence continues at coordinate 2,928 of NZ_JBILVF010000108.1, read as the reverse complement.
CAACGATATGGCCGAGAGCCTGCAGCGCCAGATCACCAACCTCGAGGAGTTCGGCAACCTGCAGCGCCGGTTCACCTCCGATGTCAGCCACGAACTGCGCACGCCGCTGACCACGGTCCGGATGGCCGCCGACCTGATCTATGACCACAGCGAGGATCTCGACCCGGCGCTGCGCCGTTCCACCGAACTTCTGGTCGGCGAACTCGACCGGTTCGAAACGCTGCTCAACGACCTGCTGGAGATCTCCCGGCACGACGCCGGTGTGGCTGAATTGTCGGTGGAGGCGGTGGATCTGCGCTCCACGGTCAACAGCGCGCTGGGCAAAGTCGGGTACCTGGCTGCCGACGCCGGCGTCGATCTGCAGGTGGACATGCCCGAGGAACCGGTCATCGCCGAGGTCGACCCGCGCCGGGTGGAACGTATCCTGCGCAATCTGATCGCCAACGCCATCGACCACGCCGAGCACCGGCCGGTGCAGATCCGGATGGGCGCCGACGAAGACACCGTCGCGGTCACGGTCCGCGACTTCGGAGTGGGGCTTCGCCCCGGTGAGGAAAAGCTGGTGTTCAGCCGGTTCTGGCGGTCCGACCCGTCGCGGGTGCGGCGCTCCGGGGGAACCGGGTTGGGTCTGGCGATCAGCATCGAGGACGCGCGTCTGCACCAGGGCCGGCTGGAGGCGTGGGGCGAGCCGGGCAAGGGCGCCTGTTTCCGGTTGACCCTGCCGCTGGTCCGCGGCCACAAGGTCACCACCAGCCCGCTGCCGCTCAAACCCCCCGAACGGCTTCGGCAGCGCGAGACCGCAGGAGACCGGGGGTGACCCGCCGCCGACTGAGGGTGCTGCTGAGCGTGCTGCTGGCGGCAACGCTGGGGGTGCTGTCCGGCTGCGCCGGGGTGCCCGATTCCTCGGCCCCGCAGGCGATCGGGACCGTCGAGCGCCCAACGCCCAAACAACTGCCGGAACCGAACCCGGCGATGAACCCCGAACAGTTGTTGCGAGAGTTCCTCAAGGCCACCGCAGATCCGGAGGAACGGCATCTGGCCGCCCGCCAGTTCCTCACCGAGTCGGCATCCAAAGAGTGGGACGACGAGGGCAGTGCCCTGCTGATCGACAAGGTGGTGTTCACCGAAACCCGTTCTGCGGACAAGATTTCGGTGACCATGCAGGCCGACATTCTCGGTTCGATCTCCGACCTCGGCGTCTTCGAGACCGGGGAGGGCAAGCTGCCCGACCCGGGACCCATCGAACTGGTGCAGACTCCCAGCGGCTGGCGCATCAACCGACTGCCCAACGGCGTATTCCTGGACTGGCAGCAATTCCAGACCGCCTACAAGCGCTACACGCTGTACTTCGTCGACCCCACCGGTAAGACCGTCGTCCCGGACCCGCGTTACGTGGCGGTGTCCGACCCCGACATGCTGGCCACCGAATTGGTCAACAAGCTCATCGCCGGACCGCGACCGGAGATGGCCAAAGCGGTGAAGAACCTGCTCGGACCGCCGCTGAAACTGCGCGGGCCGGTCACCCGGGCCGACGGGGGCAAGACCGGGGTGGGCCGCGGCTACGGCGGCGCCCGGGTCGATCTGGAGAACCTCACCACCACCGACCCGGCCAGTCGGCTTCTTGCTGCGGCACAACTGATTTGGACGTTGGCCCGCTCCGATGTCAACGGGCCGTACCTGATCAACGTCGACGGTGCCCCGCTGGACGACCGGTTCGTGGACGGATGGAAGACCACCGACGTCGCCGCTACCGATCCCGGTGCCGTCGACGGCGCCGCGGCCGGGGTGCACGCCCTGATGGGTGGTTCGCTGATGGCGTTGGACGGCCAGCAGGCGGTCAAGGTGCCCGGTTCGTTCGGGACGATGACCGACCAGGCCACAGCGATGTTGTCCCGGTCCGGTCGCGACGTGGCCGCGGTGGCCGGACCGCCGGGCGGCGGGGCCGCGCTGTGGATCGGCCCGCGAGGCGGGCAGGCGGTGCAGGCAACCGACGGTCGGACCCTGTCGCGGCCGTCCTGGGCACTCGACGACGCGGTGTGGGTCGTCGTGGACGGCAACAGCGTGGTGCGGGTGATCCGCGAAGAGGCTTCCGGGCGGCCGGCCCGCATCCCGGTGGACTCCGCGGCGGTGACGTCGCGCTACCCGGGGTCGATCGGCGAACTGCAGGTGTCCCGGGACGGCACCCGGGTGGCCATGGTGATCGAGGGTCAGGTGGTGCTCGCCGGGGTCGAGCAGACCCCGGGCGGGGAGTTCGCCCTGGCCTATCCGCGCCGCATCGGGTTCGGCCTCGGCAAGTCGGTGGTGTCGCTGGCCTGGCGCACCGGTGACGACCTGGTGGTCACCCGCAGCGACCAGGCCCACCCGGTGTCCTACGTCAACCTCGACGGGGTGAACTCCGACGGCCCGAGCAGCAACCTGCTGATGCCGGTGTCCGCGGTGACCGCCAACCCGTCGGCGGTGTACGTCGCCGATGCGCGCGGCGTGCTGCAACTGCTGGCCACCAGTGCCGAAAGCGGGCAGACCTGGACCGAGTTGCGGCCCTTCATGATGGCCGGCGCGGTTCCGGTGATGCCGGGCTGAGGCAGCCCGGCTCGTCACACCCCGGGTCCAGACTGGCGGCATGCTTGATCTGGTGCTGCCGTTGGAGTGCGGGGGCTGCGGGCTTGCGTCCACCCGCTGGTGCGACGCATGCGCCGCCGCACTGCGGGTCCACCCCGACGAACCGCATGTGGTCACCCCACGCGTCGATCCGGCAGTGCCGGTCTTCTCGCTGGGCCGCTACGCCGGTGCCCGTCGGCAGGGGATCGTCGCGGTCAAAGAACACGGCCGTCGCGATCTGGTCATGCCGTTCGCCCGGACCCTCGCGCTGGGAATCGACCGCCTCATCACCTGGGGCGTCGTCGAACTTCCGCTGATCGTGGTGCCGGC
>NZ_JBILVF010000107.1:0-11646 GCF_044370595.1 Mycobacterium sp. | reverse complement strand
GCCGACGTGTGGTCGGTGACCAGTGGGAACGAACTGCACCGCGACGGCCTGGCCGTCGAGAAGGAGCGACTGCGCCACCCCGACCGGCAGGTGCGCACCCCGGTCGTCACCGAACTGCTCGCGAAGACGACCGGACCGGTGGTGGCGGTGTCGGACTGGATGCGGGCGGTGCCCGAGCAGATCCGGCAGTGGGTGCCGAACACCTACGTCACCCTGGGGACTGACGGGTTCGGCTTCTCCGATACCCGCCCGGCGGCGCGACGCTATTTCAACACCGACGCGGAGTCGGTAGTGGTCGCCGTCCTCGAGGCGCTGGCCGGCGACGGCGAAGTCGACCCGTCGGTGGCTATCGCCGCGGCACAGGAGTACCGGATCGACGACGTGATGGCCGCGCCTGAACAGACCTCGGATCCCGGAGTCGCGTAGGCGAGGACATCGGATCCCGGAGTCGCGTAGGCGAGGACATCGGATCCCGGAGTCGCGTAGGCGAGGACATCGGGTCCCGGAGTCGCGTAGGCGAGGACATCGGGTCCGGAGTCGCGTAGGTGCGTAGTCGAACGCCCAGATTGCATCCACGCAGTGGGCCCCTCGATGTTTGACTGCGGGAATGCAATCCCGGCGGGGGCACGGGGCTGGTGACAGGGTCCGTTTATCGGGTTTTGCCAAAAAATGGCGTAGTTTTTAGATATGTCGGACAACCCACCGCCAGACGGTCAACTGCTTGAGCAGCGCCGATCACCGCTGGAACTGCTCGATGACATCCCAGACTCCACCTTGCGGCGACTCAAGGGGCGCTCCGGCCGACTTGCCACCGAAGCCGTGCGCACCATGGAGAAACGGCTGCCGTTCTTCGCCGGCCTGGAAGCCTCCCAGCGGGCCAGCGTGCAACTGGTCGTTCAGGCCGCGGTGGTCAACTTCGCCGAATGGGTCCGCAACCCCGCCAGCCAGGTCGGCTACACCGCACAGGCATTCGAACTGGTCCCACAGGACCTCACCCGCAAGATCGCCCTGGCCCAGACCGTGGACATGGTGCGGGTGACCATGGAGTTCTTTGAGGAAGTCGTGCCGATGGTGGCCCGCAACGCCGAGCAGTTGACCGCGCTGACCGTCGCCATCCTGCGCTACAGCAGGGACCTCGCTTTCGCCGCCGCCGGCGCCTACGCCGATGCCGCCGAGGCGCGCGGCAGCTGGGACAGCCGGATGGAGGCCAGCGTGGTGGACGCGGTGGTCCGGGGTGACACCGGCCCGGAACTGTTGTCCCGCGCGGCGGCGTTGAACTGGGATACCACCGCGCCCGCCACGGTGGTGGTCGGCACGCCACCGTCAGACCGGGAGGAGGTGGCCGGCGAGGATGTACGCGACATCGCCCTCCGTCACGACCGGGCGGCACTGGCCGACATCCACGGCACCTGGCTGATCGCGATCATCTCGGGTCCGCTGTCTCCGACCGACCGGTTCTTCAACGACCTGCTCAACGCGTTCTCCGACGGCCCGGTGGTGATCGGCCCCACCGCCCCGATGCTGACCGCGGCCCATCTCAGTGCCGGCGAGGCAATCTCCGGGATGAACGCGGTGACCGGTTGGACCGGCGCGCCGCGACCGGTCGCAGCCCGCGAGTTACTGCCCGAACGCGCCCTGATTGGGGACACCTCCGCCGTGGCAGCCCTCTACAACGACATCACCCGCCCGCTGGCCGACGCCGGACCCGTTCTGTCGGAGACCCTCGACGCCTACCTCGACAGCGGCGGCGCCATCGAGGCATGCGCCCGGAAACTGTTCGTTCATCCAAATACCGTCCGTTACCGCCTGAAGCGGATCACCGACTTCACCGGACGAGATCCCACCGTGCCCCGGGACGCTTACGTGCTGCGAGTTGCCACGACCGTCGGCCGACTGGGCTATCCGGCCGCCCCGACGGGCAGGCCGCAGGGCAGTGCCGGCGTTTCGGCAGCACAGCTCACATCACCGCTGGTTGGCCTGGGTCGGGACAACTAGATCGCGGGCTGGTCTCGCTGACGTCGCAGACGAAGGCAATTTTGTAGGGTTACTACAAAAACCTAAGACAAGGTTCATAATCCCTTACACCCCGAAAATCAGCGTTCACAGTGTTCTCTTAGAGATGTGATCGCCTTCCTCGCGCCCGGCCAGGGCTCGCAGACTCCCGGCATGCTCGCCGAGTGGCTCGAGTTGCCGGGTGCCGCCGACCGACTGGCCGCCTGGTCGCAGATCAGCGGCCTGGATCTGGCCCGGCTCGGGACGACGGCCACCGCCGAGGAGATCACCGATACCGCAGTTACCCAGCCGCTCGTCGTGGCCGCCACCCTGCTGGCCTACGAGGAGTTGGCCAAACGGGGTCTGCCCGCGCAGACCGTCGTCGCCGGCCACTCGGTCGGCGAGATCGCGGCCTACGCAATCGCCGGGGTCATCTCCCCCGACGATGCCGTTGGACTGGCCGCAGTGCGCGGCCGGGAGATGGCAGCCGCCTGCGCAGCCGAACCGACCGGCATGTCCGCGGTTCTGGGTGGCGACGAGGCTGAGGTCCTGGCCCGGCTGGAGGCCCTGGAACTGGTGCCGGCCAACCGCAACGCGGCGGGCCAGATCGTGGCCGCCGGGGCGGTCTCAGCGCTGGAGAAGCTGGCCGAGGATCCGCCGGCCAAGGCCAGGGTGCGTCAACTGGCCACCGCCGGGGCGTTCCACACCCACTTCATGGCCTCAGCCCTGGACGGCTACGCCGCCGCCGCCGAGCAGGTCAGCGCCGCCGACCCGACCACCACGCTGCTGTCCAATTTCGACGGGGCGCCGGTGGCCTCGGCGGGCGATGCGATGGAGAAACTCGTCGCCCAGCTGACCCGGCCGGTGCGCTGGGACCTGTGCACCGATACCGTGCGCGCGCTCAACACCCACGCAGTCGTCGAGTTCCCGCCCGCGGGCACTCTGACCGGTATCGCCAAACGAGAGCTTCGGGGCGTCGCGACGCACGCCGTCAAGGCACCCGCAGATCTGGACGGGGTAGCCGGTCTTTAGCGCCAGCCCGCCGGGACAACCCCAGTTTGACCAGGAAATTAGTTTCAACAAGAAATAACAGGAAGGGAGCACATAGTGCCCGCCAGTCAGGAAGAAATCATCGCCGGTCTCGCCGAGATCATCGAAGAGGTCACCGGTATCGAGCCGTCCGAGGTCACCCCGGAGAAGTCCTTCGTCGACGATCTGGACATCGACTCGCTGTCGATGGTCGAGATCGCGGTGCAGACCGAGGACAAGTACGGCGTGAAGATCCCGGACGAGGACCTGGCCGGCCTGCGCACCGTCGGTGACGTGGTTGCCTACATCCAGAAGCTGGAAGAAGAGAACCCCGAGGCCGCCGCCGCGCTGCGCGAGAAGTTCGCTTCGGAGTCGTGACGGTGTCCTCCTCAGGATCCTCCCCGAGGCCTTCAACCGCCAACGGGGGGTTCCCGAGCGTCGTGGTCACCGCTGTTGAGGCGACCACGGCGCTCGGCGCCGATATCGACACCACCTGGAAGGGCCTGCTCGCCGGGCAGAGCGGCATCCGGGTCCTCGAGGACGATTTCGTCACCAAGTGGGATCTGCCGGTCCGGATCGGCGGGCACCTTGTCGATCCGATCGACGACCACATGGGCCGACTGGACCTGCGACGGATGTCCTACGTCCAGCGGATGTCGAAGTACCTCGGCCGCAGGATGTGGGATGCCGCCGGCGCACCGGAGGTCGACCCGGACCGCTTCACCGTTGTCATCGGCACCGGTCTCGGTGGCGGCGAGAAGATCGTCGAAACCTACGACATGATGAACGAGGGCGGCATCCGCAAGGTGTCTCCACTGGCCGTTCAGATGATCATGCCCAACGGCGCGGCCGCTGTCGTCGGCCTCGATCTGGGCGCCCGCGCCGGGGTGATCACTCCGGTGTCAGCCTGCTCGTCGGGGTCGGAGGCCATCGCCCACGCCTGGCGGCAGATCGTCATGGGTGACGCCGACATCGCCGTCTGCGGCGGCGTCGAGGGCATGATCGAGGCACTGCCGATCGCGGCGTTCTCGATGATGCGCGCGATGTCGACCCGCAACGACGACCCGGCGGCCGCTTCCCGGCCGTTCGACAAGGACCGGGACGGCTTCGTGTTCGGCGAGGCCGGGGCGATGATGATCCTGGAGACCGAAGAGCATGCCAAGGCCCGGGGCGCCAAGCCCCTGGCCCGGCTGTTGGGTGCGGGCATCACCTCGGACGCGTTCCACATGGTGGCGCCGGCCTCGGACGGTTTGCGGGCCGGCGGTGCCATGAAGCGGGCGATGGAACTTGCGGGTCTGTCCCCTTCGGACATCCACCACGTCAACGCCCACGCCACGTCGACGTCCATCGGTGACCTCGCCGAGGCGGCCGCCATCCGGGTCGCCGGTGTGGAGCACGCGCCGGTGTACGCACCGAAGTCTGCTCTGGGCCACTCCATCGGAGCGGTGGGCGCTCTGGAGTCGATCCTCACGGTTCTGTCTCTGCGTGACGGGGTCATCCCGCCGACGCTGAACTACGAGACTCCTGATCCGGAGATCGATCTGGATGTCGTTGCCGGGGAACCGCGCTACGGCGATTACCAGTGCGCAATCAACAACTCGTTCGGTTTCGGCGGGCATAACGTCGCGCTCGCCTTCGGACGGTACTAGGGCCGGGGAAGGACCCGACTGCACCGATGGCACAGCTGACAACGGGAAACGGGCTGCCGAGCGTGGTCGTCACTGGCATCGCCATGACGACCGCGCTCGCCACCGACGCCGAGAACACCTGGAAGAAGCTTCTCGACGGGCAATCGGGCATTCGCAAGCTTGAGGATCCGTTCGTCGAGGAGTACGAGCTGCCGGTGCGCATCGGCGGGCACCTGCTGGAGGACTTCGAAGGCGAGCTCACCAAGGTCGAGCTTCGCCGGATGTCCTACCTGCAGCGGATGGCGACGGTGGTCGGCCGCCGGGTCTGGCAGAACGCTGGATCACCGGAGGTCGACACCCGCCGCCTGATGGTGTCGGTCGGCACCGGGATGGGCTCGTCGGAGGAGATGCTGTTCGCCTACGACGGGATGCGGGCCAAGGGATTGCGCGCCGTCTCACCGCTGGTGGTCCAGAAGTTCATGCCCAACGGTGCCGCAGCGGTGATCGGCCTGGAACGCGAAGCCAAAGCCGGTGTAACCACGGTTATTTCGGCGTGCGCGTCCGGTTCCGAGGCAATTGCCAATGCCTGGCGCAACATCGTCTACGGGGAAGCCGACATGGCAATCTGCGGTGGGGTGGAGACCAAGATCGAGGCGGTGCCCATCGCCGGGTTCGCCCAGATGCGCATCGTGTTGTCGACCACCAACGACGACCCGCCCGGCGCGTGCCGGCCATTCGACCGGGACCGCAACGGTTTTGTGTTCGGCGAGGCTGCCGCGCTCATGGTCATCGAGACCGAGGAGCATGCCAAGGCCCGTGGCGCCAACATCCTGGGCCGGATCATGGGCGCCTCAGTCACCTCCGACGGCTACCACATCGTGGCGCCGGATCCCAACGGCGAACAGGCCGGCCAGGCCATTACCCGTGCGGTGCAACTGGCCGGGCTGCAACCCAGCGACATCGACCACATCAACGCCCACGCCACCGGCACCTCGGTGGGTGACGTCGCCGAAGGCAAGGCGATCAACAATGCAATGCGCGGCCACCGGCCTGCGGTCTATGCGCCGAAGTCGGCGTTGGGCCACTCGGTGGGGGCGGTTGGCGCGGTGGAGTCCATCCTCACCCTGCTGGCCCTGCGGGACGGGGTGATCCCGCCGACGCTGAACCTGCGCAACCTCGATCCGGAGATCGACCTGGACGTGGTGGCCGGTGAACCGCGTACCGGAAACTTCCGGTACGCGGTGAACAATTCGTTCGGATTCGGTGGGCACAACGTCGCCATCGCCTTCGGTAAGTACTGATTCGGCCACCCGAGCACAACAACGCAAGACGAGGAGATTGGATGACGATCATGGCCCCCGAGGTGGTCGGCGAGTCGCTTGACCCTCGCGATCCGTTGTTGAGGTTGCGCAAGTTCTTTGACGACGACAGCGTTGAACTGCTGCATGAGCGTGACCGCTCGGGCATCCTGGCCGCGGCCGGAACCGTCAACGGTGTGCGCACCATCGCGTTCTGCACCGACGGCACCGTGATGGGCGGCGCGATGGGCGTGGAGGGCTGTCAGCACATCGTCGACGCCTACGACCTAGCCATCGAGGAACACAGCCCGATCGTGGGGATCTGGCATTCCGGTGGTGCCCGTCTTGCCGAGGGTGTTCGCGCGCTGCACGCGGTAGGCCTGGTGTTCGAGGCGATGATCCGGGCATCCGGGCACATCCCGCAGATCTCAGTGGTCGTTGGTTTCGCCGCCGGCGGCGCCGCATACGGTCCGGCGCTGACCGACGTGGTGATCATGGCTCCGGAGGGGCGCATCTTCGTGACCGGTCCCGACATAGTGCGCAGTGTCACCGGCGAGGACGTCGACATGGAATCCCTTGGTGGGCCGGACACCCACCACAAGAAGTCGGGCGTGTGCCACATCGTCGCCGACGGCGAAGACGACGCCTACGCCCGCGGCCGCCGACTGGTCGGATTCTTCTGCCAGCAGGGCCATTTCGACCGCACCAAGGCCGAGGCGGCAGAGGTCGACCTACACGCGCTACTGCCCGATTCGCCGCGGCGCGCCTATGACGTCCACCCGATCGTGGAGGCGTTGCTGGACCATGACGACGAGGTCACCACGTTCGAGGAGTTCCAGGCAAAGTGGGCCCCGTCCATGATCGTCGGTATGGGCCGTCTCGCCGGGCGCACCGTCGGCGTGCTGGCCAACAACCCGTTGCGGCTCGGTGGTTGCCTGAACTCCGAAAGCGCCGAGAAGGCAGCCCGTTTCGTCCGGCTGTGCAACGCCTTCGGCATCCCCCTGGTGGTGATCGTCGATGTACCGGGCTACCTGCCGGGCGTGGACCAGGAGTGGGGCGGCGTGGTCCGGCGCGGCGCCAAGTTGCTGCACGCCTTCGGTGAGGCCAGTGTCCCCCGGGTCACGCTGGTGACCCGCAAGATCTACGGCGGGGCCTACATTGCGATGAACTCGCGCTCCCTGGGCGCCAGCAAGGTATTCGCCTGGCCGGACGCCGAGGTGGCGGTCATGGGCGCGAAAGCGGCCGTGGGGATTCTGCACAAGAAGAAGCTTGCCGCCACCCCCGAGCACGAGCGCGAGGCCTTGCACGAGGAACTGGCCGCCGAGCACGAACGGATCGCCGGCGGCGTGGACAGCGCCATCGAGATCGGCGTGGTCGACGAGAAGATCGACCCGGCCCACACCCGCAGCAAGCTGACTCAGGCGCTTGCCGAGGCCCCGCACCGCCGCGGTCGGCATAAGAACATCCCGCTGTAGCGGCGGTTGCGTAGGAACGTGGCGACTCAGAGTTTCGACCACCCCTTCTTCGCGCGGGTCTGGACGATGAAGGCCGCCCGAGAGTCCCAGGCGCTGCACGACCTGCGACGGGAGAACCTAGCCGGGCTCTCTGGCCGGGTGCTCGAAGTGGGTGCCGGCACCGGGACGAATTTCGCGCTCTACCCCGATACGGTGCGCGAGGTACTCGCGCTGGAACCCGAGCCCCGCCTGTTCACCCAGGCGAGGCATGCCGCCACCGAAGCACCCGTGCCGGTGACGGTGATCCCGGCCGCAATCGAGACCCTTTCCGCAGCTGAGCCTTTCGACGCCGTCGTATGCGCACTCGTTTTGTGTTCGGTCGCCGACCTGGGACAGGCTCTGGCGCAGATCAAATCGGTGCTCAAGGTTGGTGGTGAGCTGAGCTATCTGGAACACGTCGCGAGTTCAGGGTGGCCTGGACGGCTGCAGCGACTGGCCGACGCCACTGTGTGGCCACGGCTGTCCGGCAACTGCCACACCCACCGCGACACCGAACACGCGATCCTCGAAGCCGGATTCACCATCGACACCGCCCGCCACGAACAGGTACCGATACCGACGCCCCTGCCGGCGTGGCTGCCGGCCCCGTCGTCGGAGTTCGCCCTCGGCCGGGCGACCAAGACCGGTTAGACGAATTCGGCTGTAGCCGGCGCTGATCGGTCCCGGTCGGCGGCCACCAGCCCGATCCGGGTCCGACGGTCGAGAATGTCCCCGGCATCCATGGCACCCTCGTGGGTGACGGCGAACTCGAACTCGGCACGGGTGACGTCGATACCCTCGGCCACCGGGTCCAGCGGGCGCGCACAGCGGGCGGCGGCGACGACGGCCAGGGACTCCGCGCCGTACCGCGCCACCAATGAATCGGGCAGGGCAGCTGGACTGCGCTGCGGCGCCGGGGAATTGCTCGCCGCGCCCACCAACGGCAGATTCGTCGTGCGGCACGGTCCGGCGCTCAGTCCCCGCCCGGCGATCGCCCGATCCAGCACATCCTGCGCCATATGCCGGTACTCGGTGAGTTTGCCCCCGACGATACTGAACATCCCGGACTCCGACTCCAATACCGCGTGGTCTCTAGACAGGTCGGACGTCCGGCCCTCGCCGGCGTCAATGAGCGGCCGCAGCCCGGCATATGCGCCCGTCACATCCGCCGTCGACAAGGCCGTCTGCAGTGCCGTGTTCACAGTGTCGAGCAGGAACGTCACTTCCTCCGGCGTCGGCTCCGGCACATCGGGGATAGGGCCGGGCGACTCCTCATCGGTCAGCCCAAGATAGATCCGACCCAATTGCTCGGGCATGGCGAAGACGAAACGGTTGGTCTCACCCGGGATCGGAATCGTCAGTGCAGCAGTGGGATTGCCGAACAACGCGGCGTCGAACACCAGGTGGGTGCCGCGACTGGGCCGCAATCGTATCGAGGGGTCTACTTCAGCCGCCCACACACCGGTGGCATTGACCACCGCTCGCGCCTTGAGGTCCAGGTTCTCCCCAGTCAGCGTGTCGGTGAGCCGCACCGACGATCCGGTTGCCTGCGCCGCCGCCACCCGGGTGAGGATGGTCGCCCCGTGTTGTGCTGCAGTCCGCGCAACCGCGACTACCAGGCGGGCGTCGTCGATCAGTTGCCCGTCGTAGGCGAGTAGGGCGCCGTCGAGGCCGTCGCGACGTATCGTCGGCGCCATTGCGATGGCATCCTGGGCGCTGATCCGGCGCGGCCGCGGCAGCACTGAGGATTTGGTGCCAGCCAGGACGCGCAGCATGTCGCCGGCACCGAAACCCACCCGAACCAGCGCTCGCTGGCCGCGGCTCATCGATGGCAGCAGCGGAACCAGTTGAGGCATCGCCTTAACCAGGTGCGGAGCGTTGCGCGACATCAGGATTCCTCGCTCGGCTGCGCTTCGTCGCGCTATCCCGATATTGCCGCTGGCCAGGTAGCGCAGACCGCCGTGAACCAGCTTGGAGCTCCAGCGGCTGGTCCCAAAAGCCAGATCGTGCTTTTCCACCAGCACCACTGACAGCCCGCGGCTGGCGGCGTCCAGGGCGATGCCGGCTCCGGTGATGCCGCCGCCGATGACGACGACGTCCACCGAACCCTTCGCGGCGAGCGCGGCCAGGTCGGCGGTTCGACGCGCGGCGTTGAGGGCAGTGTTCATGGGGGCGTTGTTCATGGGCACAGATATCCGTTCAGGGCGTAGGTGAGTTCGACGCTCAGCGCGTCCGCGTCGAGGATCGGCTCCACCATCTGGGCGGACTGGATGGCCGACTGGGTGATGAGCAGCACCATCGCGGCCAGTTTCCGGGGGTTGCCCGGCCGAACGGTGCCGTCCTGCTGACCGTTTCGCAATTCCTCGGCGAACAGGTCGATCAGGATCTGCTGGCTGGTGCCCAGCCGGTCGGCGATGTAGACCATGGCCAATTCCGGCGCTGATCGCAGCACGGCCAACAGCAAGTCGTCGCGACGCAGTCTGGCAGCCACCGCAACGATCCGCTCCACCAACGCTTCTCGGCCCGTCGGGTCTGCGGGAACCTCGCGCCAGGCCCCGGTGACCCGATCGGTGAGCAACGAGGCCAGGATCGTGCGGGTGTCCGGCCAGCGACGGTAGACCGTCGGTCGACTGACTCCCGCGCGGCGGGCAATCTCGGCCAGGGTGACCCGTTCGACACCGAAATCACGGACGCAACTGGCCGCGGCCGCGAGGATCCGGTCGTCTACCGACTCAGCGTTACCGATTGACAACATCTGTAATACTGTAACCCGTGGTCGACACCGATGCGGGAAACCTGTTACCTCCGATGGCCTGGGACGCCTGGGGTGACCCCGCGCTGTCCAAGCCGTTGTCCACCGGGATACGCGCCCTGCTCGAACAGGCGCTTGGAGTGTCGGGCACCGAGATCGCCGCACCCTCCCTCAAGGAGGTGCAGTTGTCGGCGTCCACACTCGCCCAGACCCACCGGGCCGGCCTGACCGCGATCGTCGGCGAGCAGTACCTGCGCACCGGCGACCATGACCGACTACTGCACGCAGGCGGAAAGTCCACCCCGGATCTTCTGCGCCGCAAGCAGATCCATCAGGATGCACCCGACGCGGTGATTCTTCCCGGCAGCGAGGACGAGATCGCTGCAGTTCTCGGCTACTGTTCACGGCACCGTATCGCCGTAGTGCCGTTCGGCGGTGGGACCAGCGTGGTCGGCGGTCTGGATCCGATCCGCGGCGAGTTCGAATCCGTTGTCACCGTGGATCTGCGTCGCCTCGACGCGCTGCACTGGCTCGACGAGACCTCCGGTGAGGCCGAACTCGGCGCCGGGATGACCGGGCCGCAGGCCGAGAAATTGCTCGGCGAACGCGGCTTCTCTCTGGGCCACTTCCCGCAGAGTTATCGCTTCGCCAGTATCGGCGGTTTCGCTGCGACCCGGTCCTCCGGTCAAGACTCGGCCGGATACGGCCGGTTCAACGATATGGTCCGCGGTCTGCACGTCATCACCCCCGCCGGCCCACTGGACCTCGGCCGGGCCCCTGCTTCGGCCGCCGGACCGGATCTGCGCGAACTGTTCTGCGGCTCCGAAGGCGTCTTCGGGGTCATCACGCGGGTCCGGGTCCGAGTTCATCCGGTACCCGAAGCGGTTCGCTACGAGGCTTGGTCCTTCCCCGATTTCGGCACCGGTGCCAACGCATTGCGCGCCGTCATCCAGACCGGGACCGGCCCGACCGTGCTGCGGTTGTCCGACGAGGTCGAGACCGGAGTGAACCTGGCCACCACCCACAGCATCGGCGAACAGAGCGTCACCGGTGGCTGCCTGGCCATCACCGTCTTCGAGGGCACCGCGGCCCACGCCGAGAGCCGGCATGCCGAGACCCGGGCCGTGCTGGAAGCGCACGGTGGCACGTCGCTGGGCGAGGGTGCCGCCAAGGCCTGGGAGCAGGGCCGTTTCGACGCCCCCTACCTGCGCGACTCACTGTTGAACGCCGGGGCGCTGTGCGAAACCCTGGAAACCGCGACCACCTGGTCGAATGTTCCGACGCTGAAGGCTGCGGTTACCGAGGCGCTGACCTCCAGTTTGACCGCAAGCGGCACAAGCGCATTGGTGATGTGCCACATCTCGCATGTCTATCCGACCGGCGCCTCGTTGTACTTCACCGTCGTCGCCGGGCAGCGCGGGGACGCGGCCGCGCAGTGGCATACCGCGAAGGTG
>NZ_JBILVF010000106.1:0-11653 GCF_044370595.1 Mycobacterium sp. | reverse complement strand
AGGAGGTCATCAACGTGCAGCAACGGTCCACGATCGGCAGGGCACACCAGGATGTTGAGCAGCTTCGGATCCATGTGGCTGAGGTGTGGCCTACGGCATGGGCGGCATCGGCGGCGCGGTGGCCGGCGGCGGCGTGGCCACCACACTGGCCGGGCTGCCCGGGCCGGGGGCGGCTCCGGCGCCCATGGCCGCGCCCTGCCGGGACTGCGCATTGCTCAGGATCTCCATCTGGGCCTTCAGCTTCTGCTGGTAGGCGATGGTGTCTTTGAGCGCGTCGATCAGAGGCAGCTGATTGGGCCGGTACTCCATCGCCGCCTTGAGCTCGTCGAGGTACTGCTTGGAGGGTTTGAAGCCCATGGAGCGCAGCTTCAGCGAAAGCTTGAGCAGGTTCGACAGCTGACCGCCGCCCGCGCCCACCGCGTATTCATCGGCGAGCTGGTCAAGGACATCGCCGGTGGCCGGGGTGGCCGCTGCCGCGGCGGCAGCGGCTGCCGCACCTGCGGCTGCACCACCTTCGGCAGCGACCGTCGGCGTCGGGGTGGGCGTGGGCACCAATGAGGGATCGGCGAGCGCAGGTCCGGACACCCCGAGGACCGCACCGGTGGCAACTGCGGCAACGGCGATGCCGCTGAACGCACTGCGACACGCACTGCGACGCCAACCGGGGACTTTCGCCGTCATCGGTTCTCCTCCACCCTGCGTCAGACCCGGTCAGCTTACCGTGGATCAGTGGCCTTACTGGACCAGCGCCGCCCTGACCGCAGCCGTCAGCCGCTTGTACTGACCTGTATCGGCGTCGAGATACCAGCTGTTACGGCCCGCTTTGGGGATTCCCGCGGCCCGAAGCGCCGATACCACCGGACGGTACGACGCGCTGACGGCCAGCGACGGCACCACGTGGACGACGTCGGGCGGCAATCCGGCGGGCATGCCCGACACCGCATCGGCGATATCGGCGCCTGTCACGCTCATCCCCGGGCGCACCGTCAGCGCGGTGACCGCCCGCGTCCCGGCCGGAGTTTGCACCCCATAGGTCACTGCGAGGTCGACCGCGGGGATGGATCCGACTGCGTCGGTGATGGGTGACGGAAACACCACACCGCGCGGCGTACGCAGCAGACCGGAGCGATTGCCCAGCAGCCAGAAGTCACCGTCGTCATCGCGGTAGAACACGTATTCGGTGGAAATCCAGATGTCACCGGCCGCGAACACACCGCGCTTGATCGACGCCGTCGGGTCGATAGGACCCCACGGCTTGGCCAGCAGGACCCCGATCTCGTCTCGCCCGGCCACCAGGACGAAACCGCGGTCGTCTTCGAGAATCAGGTCCGCGTCGGGGTCGTAGGCCCCGAGTTCGACTTCCCCACCGCCCGGGAGCGGGCGGCCTTCGCTGCCGACTTTGACCCCGGCGACATTGGCGAGTACGGCCTGGCCGTCAGAGGTGGCGAAGAATTCGACGATCTTGGCGGGGGCGAAGACCTCCAGGATCCGCGCCCACAGCCCGGTGGGCATACCCGATCCGATGAACAGGCGGATCGGGTTGTTCCCGGCCATGGTGAAGTTCGGGTCGTCGATGACCTCCCGCAGCATCGACCAGGTGTAGGTGACCACCGTGACGCCGTATTGCCTGACTTCGTCGAGGAACCGCTCCGGGTTCAGCCCGCGGGACAGCGCGATCCGTGATCCGGCCACCACCGATCCGCCCAGGCTGACCAGCAGGCCGGCCTGGTGATGCAGCGGGGTCAGGCAGTACACGGTGTCGTTGCGGCTCAGCGCGGCGGCCGATGCGGTGCCGAACGCCGACAGCGACCAGCGGTAGTTGGTGATCTGCTTGGGTACCAGTTCGCCACCGCCAACGGCGTTGAACACCACGAAGGCGACGTCGCGGGCGTAGGAGGGGTTCGGCCGATACCATCCGGGGAGTTCGACAGCATCCGGGTCGATCTTCTCCATGTCGATGACTTCGCTGTCCTCGGGGAGGTCCAGGCTGCGGCTTTCCCCGCCGCCCAATACGAGGACCTGGACCGGCAAGCGGGCAGCGGCGGCCAGGTTCGCCGGATCGGCGATGACGTCGGTGATCCCGCCGAGCCGGGCTGCCTGCTCGAGATCGGCGTCCGGCGGCATCAGGACGGCGACTGCGCCCAGCCGCGACAGCGCGGCCATGGCGACCAGCGCGCTGGGTCGGGTGTCCATCAGGACGCCGACCCGGCTGCCCTGACGCACTCCGACCTCGATCAGGCCGCGAACCACGTTGTCGATACGCCGATTGACCGCTTCGTAGGTGTGAACCCTGCCGTCGAAGAGCAGGAACTCACCGTTGGGGGCCGCCTCGGCCTGTTCGTCGATGATGCGGCCCAGCGAAATCCTGGTGTGATCATTGATCTGACCGAGACGGACCAGGCGCGGCAGGGTGCGCGCGGTTTCGACGGCCATGATGCGCACCGAGTTGTTGGCCGCCACCACCGCGTCAGCGGCGCCTTTGGCCACCGACAGCGCCAATTCGGAGGCCTCGGCCATGCCGAGCATCAGCCGCGAGCTCAGTGGAACGCCTGAGGAGTCGGGGGTCTGGGCCCGAACATCCTGCATGAGTTCGATATTCGCCGGGCGTGGTTCGCGGCCGGCGACCCACAGCACCCAGTCGGCCACCGTCGGCCAGGTGTTGGTGGAGGCTTTGGAACCGACCACCAGACCGAAGTGTCCGGCCCGGATCATCACCTCGTACACGTCGGCATTGGGTGCCGCGCGTTTGATGCCCCGCACTGCCGGAGGCTGGCCGATGTCGTCGACCTCCCCCACGAACGCCAGCACCGGGCAGGTGATGTCAGACAGCGTCACCAGCTGTCCCTGAACGGCGAACCCGCCGGTCATCATGCGGTTGTGGGTGACGAACTGCTTGAGCAGTTCGGCGACCGCCGGACCGGACCAGGCGATCCAGCCTTCGCGGTCCAGGAAGCGGCGCTGCTGCTCGCGGGGCAGCAGGGATTCCCGATCGTGCAGTTGCAGCAGGAACTCGACCCGGGATTTGGCGGTCTTCACCGGGTCGAGCATCTGGAACCCCGCCCGGGCCAGCCAGCCTGGTACGTCGATCCGGCTGAACACGTGGTCGGCGAGGAAGTCCGCGACGCCGACGGCGAGGTCGCTCGGCAACCCGCCGGGCAGGCCGGCCAGGGTGTCCACCGGTGAGCCGAACGCCACGATGCTGGCGACGTCCTTGGAGCGCCGGTAGGCCGCGGTCTGGTAGCAGAACATTCCGCCCTGGGAGTAACCGGCCAGGTGAACGTTCTGCCCGGTGGCGTCGCGGACGGTGTCGATGGCCTGGCTCAGCGCGACGATGTGGTCGGTGAGGGTGCGCTCCATGCCGCCCTCGATCTCGTCCGGCGAGCCGTAGTCGATCACCCAGGTGTCCACCCCGGCGGCGTGCAGGATGCCGACCGCGCCGTCCTCCCTGGTGACGTCCCACATGTTGGCCGACATCATCATCGGGTGCACCATCAGCACCGGCGGGCCGGCCTTGGCCTTCCCGGGCCGGGTGTCCGGCGGGAAATACCGCCGGAGCTTGTACATGTGGGTGCTCTCGACGATCTGGAAGGGCGAGGGCACCGCGCCGGTTTCCAATCCACCGAAGCGCGCGACCTCGTAGCCGTTCTGGGCGGTGGCCACCAGGCGCTCAAGAGGTTTGGTGAGTGCCGACAGACTCAGATCCACGTTTGCTCCCTGCGCAACATCGTCGCCGAATTGTCCTCCCCGACAACCGTCAATCATGGCACACGGCGGATACCCGCTGCCGCCCCGCAGCCTGGTCGTTTAGCGATTAGTAAGGTCGTGCCGGTGGCACACCTGCTGGGCGGCGAGGGCTTGGGTCTGAAGTACCCGACGCAGGTGGTGTTCGAGGCTGTCACGGTCGGGGTCAACGACGGCGACCGAATCGGGATCGTGGGCCGAAACGGCGATGGCAAGTCCAGCCTGCTGGGCATGCTCACCGGCCAGATTGAACCCGATTCCGGACGGGTCACCCGCCGCGGCGGGCTGCGGGTCGCCGCCCTGGAACAGGGCGACACCCTCGACCCGGCGGGCTCGGTCGGTGCGGCTCTGGTGGGTGAACGGCCCGAGCACGAGTGGGCCGGTGATGCCCGGGTGCGTGACGTGGTGGCGGGCCTGGTGTCCGACCTCGACTGGCACGCCGCAGTGGGAACACTGTCCGGCGGTCAACGTCGCCGAATTCAGTTGGCGGCGCTGCTGATCGGCGACTGGGACGTGATCGCCCTCGACGAGCCCACCAACCATCTCGACGTGGAGGGCATCACCTGGCTGGCGGCTCACCTCAAGGTGCGCTGGCCGCGCAACACCGGGGGGCTGCTTGTCGTCACCCACGACCGATGGTTCCTCGATGAGGTCGCCACCACGACGTGGGAGGTGCACTCCACCGGTCGAGGGAGCATCGTGGAGCCGTTCGACGGCGGTTACGCCGCGTATGTGCTGCAGCGGGTGGAGCGAGACCGGATTGCGGCCGCCGCCGAGACCAAGCGGCAGAACCTCATGCGCAAGGAATTGGCCTGGCTGCGCCGCGGCGCGCCGGCCCGCACGTCAAAACCGAAATTCCGCATCGATGCGGCCAATCAGCTCATCGCCGACGTGCCACCACTGCGTAACCCCGTCGAACTGGCGAAGCTGGCCACCGCACGGTTGGGCAAGGACGTCGTCGATCTGCTGGATGTGGCAGTGACCTTCGGGGAATCCCGGGCAGATAAACCGGTGCTGCGCGACGTGGAGTGGCGCCTCGCCCCCGGCGAACGGACCGGCATCCTGGGCGCGAACGGGGCAGGAAAGTCCACCCTGCTGGGGCTGATCGCCGGGACCGTCGAACCCGACAGCGGCCGGGTCAAACGCGGCAAGACCGTCCGACTGGCGATGTTGGACCAACAGGCCGGCCGACTCGCCGAACTCGCCAACGATCTGGTGCGGGAGGTCATCGGGCGACTCAAAACCAACTATCGGGTCGACGGCAAAGACCTCACCCCCGCACAGCTGTTGGAACGCTTGGGCTTTCACCGCGACCAACTGTCCGCGCGGGTCGGTGACCTCTCCGGCGGCCAGCGGCGGCGCTTGCAGTTGATCCTGACCATTATGGACGAACCGAACGTGCTGATCCTCGACGAACCGACCAATGACGTTGACATCGAAATGCTTTCGGCCACCGAGGATCTGCTGGACTCCTGGCCCGGGACACTGATCGTGGTATCCCACGACCGGTATCTGCTGGAACGGGTGACCGATCAGCAGTACGCGATCTTCGACGGCCGGCTCCGGCATCTGCCAGGCGGTGTCGACGAGTACCTGCGGATCAAGGCACAATTAGGCCTCCAATTTCGGGGGCCGGCGGGCCCGGCTCATGCCAGCCGCCCTGCCCCCGCGTCCGCGCCGGCCGAAACGCTATCGGGTGCCGAGCTACGCAACATCCAGAAAGAGATCACCGCGCTGGACCGCGCTCTGGAGAAGTTGACGGGCCGGATCAACGTCAAACACGTCGAAATCGCCGACCACGATCAGTCCGACCATGTGGGAATCGGTCGGCTCACCGCCGAACTGCGCGCGCTTGAAAGCGAACTGGCCGATAAGGAGAGCCGCTGGATCGAGCTTTCCGAGATGGTGGAGTCGGGCTAGTGTTCCCGCTGTCTCAGAGCAGCAGCGTATGCCGCCAGGACGCGGCCGACTCGCGGATCTTTGTCAGCTGCGCTGCCACCTGTTCGGGCGCAGTGCCGCCGCGGGCATTGCGCGCCGCCACCGACCCGGTGACGGTCAACACCTCCCGAACCTCGGGAGAGAGCTGCGGACTGATTGCGGCCAGTTCCTCGTCGGTGAGTTCGTCCAGCCCCACACCGCGGTCCTCGGCCAGCCGCACCGCCGCCCCGGCCGCCTCATGTGCAGTTCGGAACGGCACTCCCTGGCGCACCAGCCATTCCGCGATGTCGGTGGCCAGGGTATAACCCGCTGGAGCCAGCGCCGCCATCCGATCGAGGTCGAAGCGCAGCGTGGCCACCAACCCAGCCATGGCCGGCAGTAGGAGTTCCAGCTGGGCCACGGAGTCCAATACCGGTTCCTTGTCTTCTTGCAGGTCTCGGTTGTAGGCCAACGGCTGCGCTTTGAGGGTGGCCAGCAAGCCGGTCAGGTTGCCGATCAGCCTGCCCGCCTTTCCACGCGCGAGTTCAGCGATGTCGGGGTTTTTCTTCTGCGGCATGATCGAGCTGCCGGTCGACCAGGCGTCATCGAGAGTGACATAGCCGAATTCCGTTGTGCTCCAGAGGATGATGTCCTCGGCAAGCCGGGATAGGTCGACGCCGATCATGGCCAGGACAAAACTGGCCTCCGCAGCGAAGTCACGCGCTGAGGTGGCGTCGATCGA
The DNA here is from genome assembly GCF_044370595.1 of Mycobacterium sp. GTDB lineage: Bacteria > Actinomycetota > Actinomycetes > Mycobacteriales > Mycobacteriaceae > Mycobacterium. The sequence continues at coordinate 5,253 of NZ_JBILVF010000106.1, read as the reverse complement.
GTTGTCCGCCGCCGCAGCGAAACCCAACTCCTCGGCGATGGCGTCCGGGTCCAGGCCCAGCGACGAACCGGCCAGCGCACCCGATCCGTACGGCGACACCGCGGTTCGGGCGTCGAAGTCGGCGATGCGGGCTATGTCGCGCAGGAGCGGGTGCGCATGGGCCAGCAGGTGATGCGCCAACAGCACCGGTTGCGCCGCCTGTAGGTGGGTTTTGCCCGGCATGATCGCCGCCGGGTGTGCGGCGGCCCGGTCGGCCAGTGCGCCCACCACCTCGAGGACGCCACCGGCAACTCGACGCATCCCGTCGCGCAGCCACATCCGGAACAACGTGGCGACCTGGTCATTGCGGGAGCGGCCGGCCCGCAGCCGACCACCGAGGTCGGCTCCCACCCGATCGATGAGACCGCGCTCGAGTGCCCCGTGCACGTCCTCGTCGGCCGCCACAGGGGCGAAACTGCCGTCGGCCACATCGGCGCCGAGGCTGTCCAGACCGGCCAGCAGATCGTCGCGCTGCTCATTGCTGAGCAGGCCGGCCCGGTGCAGCACCCGGGCGTGCGCCTTGGAGGCGGCGATGTCGTAGGGCGCGAGCACCCAGTCGAAATGGGTGGACTTGCTCAGCGCGGCCAGCGCCGGGGCCGGGCCGTCCTCGAACCGGCCGCCCCACAGCGCGCCCTCGTTGGTGCTCACGTCACCCTTTCCGGCACGTCGAGATCGACGTTTTGGCTCGGTTTACCCGCACTTTCCCGCCGGAATGGCCCTTTGGGCGTCACAGGCCCAGGTCCCGGCGGGCGGCGATCTTCGAGGACAGGCCATGGACGTGCACGAACCCCTTCGCTGCCGACTGATCGAAGGAGTCACCCTCGTCGTAGGTGGCTAGGTTGAAGTCGTACAGGGATTCGGGACTCCGGCGTCCGTTCACCGCGACATGCCCGCCGTGCAACACCAACCGGATCTCGCCGGTGACCCGTTCCTGGGTCTTGGCGACGAAGGATTCCAGCGCAGTCTTCAGCGGCGAGAACCACAGACCGTCATAAACCAGCTCGCCCCAACGCTGGTCGGTAAGCCGCTTGAACCGGCCCAGTTCCCGTTCCAGGGTGACGTGTTCGAGTTCGGTGTGTGCGGCGATCAAGACCATGGCCCCGGGTGCTTCGTAGATCTCGCGACTTTTGATGCCGACCAACCGGTCCTCGACCACATCCAGCCGGCCCACGCCCTGAGCGCCTGCGCGCCGGTTCATCTCGACGATCGCTTCCAGGACACTCACCCGGCTGCCGTCGATCGACACCGGAACACCGCGTTCGAAACCGATGATCACCTCGTCGGGGGTGTTCCAGTTCAGCGTCGGGTCCTCGGTGTAGTCGTAGACGTCCTTGGTCGGGGCGTTCCACAGATGCTCGAGGAAGCCGGTCTCCACCGCGCGACCCCAGACGTTCTGGTCGATGGAGAACGGCGAACGCTTGGTGACGTTGATCGGGATGGCATTGTCCTCAGCGAAGGCGATAGCTTTTTCCCGAGTCCACGCGTAGTCCCGCACCGGAGCGAGTACTTCCAAATCCGGTGCTAGGGATGCGAATCCGACTTCGAAACGCACTTGGTCGTTACCCTTGCCGGTGCAGCCGTGGGCAACGATACCGCCGCCGAACTCCCGGGCCGCCGCGACGAGATGCTTGACGATCAGCGGCCGGCTCAGTGCGGAGACCAACGGGTAGCGGTCCATGTAGAGCGCGTTGGATTGGATCGCCGGCAGGCAATACTCCTCGGCGAACTCGTCACGGGCGTCGACCACGACCGCCTCCACGGCACCGCAGTCCACCGCACGCTGACGAACCACCTCCATGTCCTCGCCACCCTGACCGAGGTCGATGGCCACGGCCACGACCTCGCGGCCGGTCTCCTTGCCGATCCAGCTGATAGCCACCGAGGTGTCCAGACCGCCGGAATAGGCCAGGATGACGCGCTCGGACATGACGTGCTCCTTAACTTGCAACTGCTAACGGATGTTTTCGAACATGGCGGCCAGTTGCGCACCGGTCATCGGCTCGCGGGCGATGACCATGATGGTGTCATCGCCGGCGACGGTGCCGACAACCTCGGGCAGCGCTGCCCGATCGATGGCGCTGGCCAGGTAGTGGGCAGCCCCAGGCGGGGTACGCAGCACCGCCAGGTTGGCGCTGGCGTCGGTGGAGACCAGCAATTCACCCAACAGCCGGGACAGCCGCTCGGTACCGCCGGCCACGCCACGGACCGGACTGCCGTCCTCGGGAACGATGTACACCCCGACTCCCCCGTCGACGCCACGCAACTTGACCGCCCCGAGTTCCTCGAGGTCACGCGACAAGGTGGCCTGAGTGACCTCGATGCCTTCGTCAGCCAGCAGCGCGGCCAACTCGGCTTGGCTGTGCACCTGGCGCGATGACAGGACGGCGACGATGCGGGCTTGCCGTCCGGCCCGGGTGGTGACCACTTCAGCGGACTTGGCCGACTTCACTGCGACCCTCGGTCTTCGTGCAAGCTGCTCATCTTCGACCCGGGCTCCAGCAGCCACACCAGAAGGGCCTTCTGCGCATGCAACCGGTTCTCTGCCTCATCCCAGACCGCACTGCGTGGACCGTCGATGACCGCATCGGTGATCTCTTCGCCACGGTGAGCTGGAAGGCAATGCAGTACAACGGAGTCCGCGTCCGATCGCGACAGCAGGTCGGCATTGAGCTGGAACGGCCGAAACGGCCCCACCCGGTCCAGTCCGTCGTTCTCCTGTCCCATCGAGGTCCAAGTGTCGGTGACCAGGACATCGGCGCCGTCAGCGGCGGCGTGCGGATCGGCCGTGAGAGTGAGCGTTGACCCGGTTTCGGCGGCGCGGGCATTCGCGGCGGCGACGATCGCGGGGGCCGGTTCGAAGCCGGGCGGCGCCGCGATCGTGACGTCCAGACCTGCGGTGACGCCACCCACCATCAGCGAGTGGGCCATATTGTTGGCCCCGTCTCCGAAGTAGGACAGCCGCAACCCGGCCACTGCGCCCTTGCGTTCGGCGATGGTTTGCAGATCCGCCAGGATCTGGCACGGGTGGAATTCGTCGGACAAGGCGTTGACCACCGGAACTGTTGCAGCGGCAGCCATCTCGTCGAGGCGGTCCTGACCGAAGGTACGCCAGACGATGGCCTCGACGTAGCGGGACAGCACACGTCCGGTGTCAGCCAGCGTCTCGTCGCGGCCGAGCTGGGTGGCTCGTCCGTCGACGACCACAGCGTGCCCGCCCAACTGAGCGATGCCCATCTCGAAGGAGAACCGGGTGCGGGTGGAGTTTTTGTCGAAGATCACCGCGACCCCGCGCGGTCCGGTGAGCGGCTGGCGGCTGAACGGTTCCCGCTTGAGCTGTGCAGCCAACGCCAGCACCTCCGCCTGTTCGGCGGGGGTCAGGTCGTCATCGCGCAGGAAGTGCCGGATGCTCACGCTGCCGCTCCTTGGTCCAGGATGCCCGGCAAAGCCGCCAGGAAGCCGTCGATCTGCTCTGCCGTGATGATCAGCGGCGGAGCCAGCCGGATCACATCCGGTGCGGCTGCGTTGAGAAGGAATCCGGCCTGGCGGGCGGCGGTCTCCACGGCCTTGCCGTGCGGGGCGGTCAGCACGATGCCGCGCAGCAGACCGCGGCCCCGGACGTAGTCCACCAGTGGGTGATCGAGCGCCTCGATGCCGTGCTGCAGTGCCTTGCCCAACGTGCCGGCGCTGGTGACCAGGTCCTCCTCGGCGAGCACCTGCAGGACTGCGCACGCCGCGGCCGCACACACCGGGTTGCCGCCGAAGGTGCTGCCGTGCATACCGGGTGTCATCAGATCGGCGGCCGGGCCGACGGCCAGGCAGGCACCGATGGGCAGGCCGCCGCCGAGCCCTTTGGCCAGCGTGACGATGTCGGGGGTGATGCCGTCGTGGCGGTGGGCGAAGAAGTCGCCGGTGCGGCCCACCCCGGTCTGCACCTCGTCGATCGACAGCAGCGCTCCGTGCCGACTGGTGATCTCCCGGGCCGCGGCCAGGTAGCCGTCCGGTGGGACCACAACCCCGCCCTCCCCCATGATCGGTTCCAGGAAGACCGCGGCGGTGTCGTCGGCGACGGCGGCTGCCAGGGCGTCGAAGTCTCCGTAGGGTATGTGCGTCACGTATCCGGGCAGCGGCTGGAATGGCGCCTGCTTGCTGGGCTGGCCGGTGAGCGCCAGCGAACCCATGGTTCGGCCGTGGAATGCCCCCTGTGCTGCAACGACTTTGGTTCGCCCGGTCAGCCGGGTGAGCTTGAATGCGACTTCGTTGGCCTCGGTGCCGGAGTTGCAGAAGAACACGCGGGCGGGCACATCGGCGCCGAGGTGGCCGACGAGTGCCTCCGCCAGTGCCACGCCCGGTTCGGTGGCGTACAGGTTGGAGACGTGCCCGAGGGTGCCCAGTTGCGCGGTGACCGCCTCGATGATCGCCGGGTGACGGTGTCCCAGGATATTGACTGCGATGCCGCCGAGTAGGTCCAGGTAGCTCTTGCCCTCGACATCGGTGACCACCGCGCCGTCCCCGCTGGCCAGTGCCAGCGGCGGGGTGCCGTAGTTGTCCATCATCACCGACTGCCAGCGTTCGAGCAGATCGGGTCTGGTCATGACGCACCCCCGGTGTCCGATTCCCGATACGCCTCCACCGGGGAAGGCACCACCTTGGTTCCGGTGCCCTCGTCGGTGAACAACGACGCCAGCACGCAGTGCTCGACCCGGCCGTCGATCACATGGGCGCTGGGCACCCCGGCCTCCACCGCCCGCAGACACGCCTCAATCTTGGGCACCATGCCCTCTTCCAGCGTCGGCAGCAGATCAGCCAGCGTCGCGGTGTCGATCTGGCTGACCAGCGAGTCGCGGTCCGGCCAGCGTGTGTAGAGGCCTTCCACGTCGGTGAGCATCAGCAGTGTCTCGGCGCCGACCGCCTCGGCGACCGCGGCGGCCGCGGTGTCGGCGTTGATGTTAAGTACGACGCCGTTGGCGTCCGGCCCGATGGTCGACACGACCGGAATACGGCCGGCGGTAAGAAGATCCATCAGCAGCGCGGTGTCGACGTGCTCGATGTCGCCGACCAGACCGATGTCGCATGCCACGCCGTCGACGGTGACGGTGCGGCGGACCGCGGTGAACATCCGGGCATCCTCGCCGGTGAGACCTACCGCATAGGGCCCGTGCGCGTTGATGAGGTTCACCAGGTCCCGGCCGACTTGACCAAAGAGAACCATGCGGG
>NZ_JBILVF010000240.1:0-3239 GCF_044370595.1 Mycobacterium sp. | reverse complement strand
CGTAGCGGCCCAGCCGCTTGCACCGCTGCGCCAGCGGGATGTAGTCCGAATCGCCGGCGACGATCACCACGTGGGTTAGGTCGGGCAGTCGGAACATATCCTCCACGGCGTCGACCGCCAGGCGGATGTCGGCGCCGTTCTTGCCGTACGCCGCCGCCGGGAACAGCTGCACCAGGTCCACCGCCCGGCCTACCAGTTGCTCGCGGTATTCGGCGTTGACCCCGGCCGACCAGTCGGCGTAGGCCCGGGTGAGCACCACAGTGCCGAAGGATGACGCGAAATCCAGGATCGCGCCCACGTCAACCCGCGCCCGGGCCAGGTGCGAGGACTCGAGGCCCTTGGCTTTGTCGCGTTGAAAAGAGTTGCGGCCGTTGACCTGGTCGTAGCGGGAGATCACGATGTTGTCGAAGTCGAGGTACACCGCCACACGGGCCGCGCTTGGTTCGGTCATCTGCACAGTCTTATCTATGGGGTTCAGCGCGAGAGGCGCAATGAGTTCGGCCTAGAGGGCACGATCGCTTTCCAGGCAGAGCTCCTGGGTAACACCTACTCGGGACCTGATCGAGACCTCTCATGGATGCGCCGAGGCCCGGTATCAGACCTGCGCACCGAGCGCCCGGCGCAGGCCGGCGGCAGCCCGGTCACCGATCTGGCCGAACACCAGTCGCAGGCCCAGATCGCCCACGCGCAGCACTCCGTTCAAACGGAGATCCGCGTCGTAGGTGACGACCGATCCGGCGCCGTCCGGCTCGACGGTGATCCGGTCGATCGAGGTGAACACGGTGCTGCGGGCCACCACGAGAAGGTTTCGCGGTGCGTCGTACTCCTCGGTCACGTACCGCAACGTCAGGTCGCGGCCGACACCGGCGACGGTGACGTCGAACACGCTGTCCGGGCCGCCGCCCGAACCTTCCACCTGCCGGACGGCCCTCACGCCGGGATCCCACTCGGCGAAGTTGCGGAGGTCGGCCATGTAGGCGAAGGCCTCCTGCGGAGTCTTCGCGGTCCGCACCGTTGTCACGTAGCGCGCCATGGCCACCCCTTTCGATGACCTCTAGTGTGCGCCCACTGCGGACCTCACCGGCACCCGGCCACCCCGGTTCACTGCGCGCGAACGGCTTTCGCACCACGGGGTCGCCTTAGGCAGCGGGTCAGGACCGCAGGATCTGGCGGAGCTTGCCGCTGCGCGGCTCTTGTCGCGGCGTCTCGGCGGCGCAGGTGATCGTCACCTCCGTCACCCCGTGGCTGCGCAGGAAGTCGCGCACCCGGCGTTCCACCCCGCGCTCCACCGCACTCCTGGTCGCCTCGTTGTCCACGTCCAGACGGATGGTGAGCTCGCGGGGTCCGGTTGCGATGGCCTGAAATCGGTGGACGCCGGGACTCTCCTCGATCACAGACCCGAGGGCCAGCGGCAGGATCTGTACCGGCTGATGCTCGGAGTCAGCCAAGGTGAGGACGTCATTGGTGCGGCCTTCGACCGCGACGACCGGGAACGGGCTGCCGCAGGCACACGGGTGTGGTTGCAGCGTCACCCGATCGCCGAGGTCGTAGCGGATGATCGGCTGAACGCGGTTGGCGAGGTTGGTCACGAGCACGCTGTCGGACTGCACGCCGGGTGGCACCGGCCGGCGGTCGTAGTCCACCGGTTCGAGGATGTACCAGTCGGAGTTGACGTGCAGGAACCCGCGGGTGCATTCGATGGCGAGACCGGGTACCTCGGTTGCGGCGTACCCCTCGATCACCGAACACCCGAAGGCCCGGGTGACGGCCTCGCGCATGGCGGGAGTGAACAATTCACCGGCGCACAGGATGTTCACCGGCGTGATCCGGAGCCGGCCGGCGCGCTGTTCAGCGGCCAGTAGCACGAACACGCTGGGATAGCCGCTGAGCAGTGTCGGCTGGAACTCGTTGAGCTCCGCGACCAGCTCGTCGACCGGCCGCAGGACCGAGAGGACCCTGGTTCGCGCGGAGATGAAAGAGCTGACCCGCCGGGTGCGCTCGATGAACGTCACCGCTCCGAAGTGGCCCCCGGTGGCGAACAGCGCTGCGGTCCTGATGCCGCGCCGTGCGAGGGCGGCGAGGTTGATCCGCGCCATGACGGGCTGGGGCCTGGTGCGGCCCACGATGTTGTACACCCGCCAGGACAGCCGGTCGTGCAGCAGGATCGCCGGCTCCCCGGTGGTTCCGGACGTGGTCGAGACAAGGTAGCGGCCGAGATACAGCTGACCAAGGCACTCCTGGCGGTTGAGGAAGGTGTTCTTCAGGTCCGCCAGGGTCACATCCGGATCGGAGACCCAGTCGTCGAATCGGGACATCAGGGTCGGCTTGTCCAGGGCCGGCAGGGCATGGACGTCGTCGACGTCGGACGGCAGGTTGCGATAGCGATCCCGGTAGAACGGTGACGCCGTCCTCGCATGGTGCACGAGGTTGCGCAGACGGCTGCGTTGCAGGCGGGCCAGCCGCTGCGGGTCGGAGTGGGCTGATCGGATCGCATCGGCGAGCAGGTAGGGCAGCGACTCCGACCACTTCATGACCACCACTCCATCACGGGAGTCGTGGATCGGCGAGGGATAGGCTGAACGCGGGTGGGCCACGGGGGGCCGCGGCGCGGAGGGGGCGAGAGTTAATGATTTTGGTGGGCTTGCAGATTGGCACGCAACCGCCCCTGGCGGTGCTGCGGGCGGCGCTGGTGGCGGCGCGGACGATGAGACTGGAGTCGGTGATGCTCATCGACCACTTCCAGAACGTCTTTCCGCAGGCCGTGTGGGACCCCGGCTTCACCTGGATCGCGGCTCAGCGGCCCAGCCCGCACGAGATGTTCGACTACGAGGTGATGATGGGCTATCTGGCCCCGCGGGTGGGCCGGATGCGGCTGGGTGTCGGGGTGACCGAGGCCGTCCGGCGCCACCCCGTTGTGATCGCCCAGGCGATGGTGACGGCGTCGCATCTGACCAGGCGCGCTCCCATTCTCGGCATCGGCGCGGGGGAGCGGATGAACATCGAACCCTACGGTCTGGACTTCACCCACCCGGTGAGCCGGCTGGAGGAGGCCCTGCAGGTGATCCGGCTGTGCCTGACCTCACGCGGACCGATGTCGTTCTCCGGCAGGCACTTCCAGCTGGACCGGGCGACCATGGACCTCAAGGCGCCACCCGGCAGGTTGCCCGAGATCTGGGTCGGCGGGCAGGGAAGCCGCATGCTGCGATTGGCCGGGCGGTACGGCGACGGGTGGTATCCGG
>NZ_JBILVF010000239.1:0-3256 GCF_044370595.1 Mycobacterium sp. | reverse complement strand
GCTCAGGACGAAGCTGTCGCACTGCAGTTCGCGAATGAGGTCGATTCCCGACCCATCCGGAAGGTAGACGTCGACCAAAGCCAAGTCCACCGGGCCGGCGTCGCGGGCCTCAGCGAGGGTGTTGGCGGTGCCGACCACCACAAACCCGGGTAGCGCCTCGACGACCCCCGCGTGCATCTCGGCGACCCGGAAGTCGTCGTCGACCACCAGCACGGTGAAATCGGCTTCGCTCACCGTGCCATCACTCCCGGCAGCACGGCGACGAATTCCGCACCGCACAACTGAGTGCCGTCCCGGCCGGTCTGGGTCATCCGGATGTCACCGCCCAGTGCGCGGGCGATCTGGCGAGACACCGTCAGGCCGATGCCGCGTCCCCCGGGCAGCCCGGACTCCGGTTTGGTGGAGGTGCCCTCCTCGAAGATTCGATCCGCCAGCACCGTCGGTACTCCGTCGCCGCTGTCGGCGACGGTGAGGTACAGCGTCGAATTGTCTTGCAGCAGTTCCACTTCCACCATTTTGACCGCACTGGCGCCGGTGCGGGCGGCGTCGATGCCGTTGTCGAGCAGGTTGCCCAGCACGGTGGTGACGTCGACCGGCAACGTCAGCTCACCGGGGACCGCTGTGCCCGGCCCGATGCGCAACGTCACACCGGACTCCCGTACCCCTGCCGCCTTGGCAGCCAGGAAGGCCTGCAGGTAAGTGTCGCGGATCGCGTCGATTCCGGGCAGCGCCGCGCCCAATGGGCCGGAGCCGAGCAGTTCCTCGAGATACTTGGCCGCCTCATCGTGGTGGCCGCCGTGCAGCAGCCCGTTGAGCAGATGCAGTCGGTTGGCGTACTCGTGGCGCTGGGCCCGTAGCACGGTACTCATCAGCCGCACCGCATCCAGTTGCCGGGTCAGCGACTCCACATCGGTGCGGTCCCGCACCACCAGTACGGTGCCCAGTTCGCGCCCTTCCCGCGCCACCGGTCGGGCCGACACCACCAGCACCCGCTCTCCGACGGTGGCCAGTGTCGGCGTCGGGTCGGAGGAGCGCAGCACCTCCAACACCCGCGCAGTCAGCCCGATCTGGTCGACCGGATTCCCGGCGGCCGGGCCGATTTCGAGCAGCCGGTGGGCCTCGTCGTTGACGAAGGTGACGGTGCCCCCGGTGTCGGCCGCAAGTACCCCTTCGCCGATGCCGTGCAGCACCGCCTCCTGGTTGCGCACCATCTCGGTCATCTCGGTGGGCTGCAGGTTCAATGTCTGCCGGCGCCACCGTCGGGCCAGCAGCACAGATAGCGCCACGCCGGTCAGCAGGGCCGGCCCGCCGGTGAGGACGGCCAGGCGCCGTTCGCCGCTGAGCAGACCGTAGACCGTCGAGGTGGACATCCCGACGCTGACCTGTCCTATCACCCGGTTGGAATCCATTTCCAGCACAGGGACTTTGGCTCGTATCGAAGGGCCCAGGGTGCCGTTCTGCTGCAGGATTTCCTCGCGCCCGGTTATCGCGGCCGACGGTTCGGTGCTGACAATCTTGCCCAACTCGGCGGGGTTGGGGTGACTCAGCCGGATGCCGCGTTCATTGGTGATCACCACGAACAGCACTCCGGTGCCCTGCCGGACCTGATTGGCGAGCCGTTGCAGTTCCCCGCCGGCCAAGGTCTCGGCCGGGGGCGCGTCGCCCTGCAGTGTGGCCACGTCGGTGCGAACCGCGGGTGCGTCAGCCAGCACCCGGGCGATATCACGGCACCGTGCCCCGTACTGGTCGATCAGGCGGTGGTGATAGATGAAACCGATCAACACGAAGGCGACCGCCAGCGTCAGCAGGACGACCGCCAATTGCAACAGCAGGATCTGCGTCGCCAGCCGGACGTCGATGCGGCGCTTGCCGGTCACCGGGGCAGCCTAGGGCCGGCTAAGCAGAATGTGCAAAAACCTCGGTGTTGTTTGCGACCTCGAGGAAGGTCCGGCGCAGCACCTGCAGGTACAGATGCACCGAATGGCGTGCCTCGGCGGTGTCGGGGTAGGACACCATGACGGTGGTCTGGTGGGCGTTGCGGGTGACCCACATGTTCAGGTCGCCGTGCGAGAGGTCGTCGATGTAGAGGCCCAGACGGTTGGCCCGGGCGTCTGCCAGGCTTCGGAAGTCGAACAGGGACAACATCATCGACGGCTTGCTGGCCGGTGTCACGCCGAGTTCGTCCAGAGGTGCCAGCTCCAGCACCCGGCGGAACGGAACGGCGGACAGATGCTTGTTGGCGTCGAAGGACTTCTGCGCCGCCCGGGCAATCTGGGCGAAGCTGGCGCCCTCGATGGGCATCGACACCGGGAAGATGCTGGCGAACCAGCCGGCGCACCGGGACTGCTCCGGGCCGGACCGGTTGTCCGACGGGGTAAAGGTGTGGAAGGTCTCCGAGCCGGTGAATTCGTGGTCGGCGAGTGCCGCGCACGCCATCACCCCGCCGCTGAATCGAGCGCCTGCGGCGCGGCAGGCATTGTTGAAGGCCTCGGTCTGGGCGGCATCGAGCAGCTCGACGGAGACCGCCGCACCGGCGGCGTTGGCCGGGGCTTCGCCCAGCGGCAGCGGGAAGCTGGGCCACTCACCGTCGGTGTCGCGGGCGAAGTCGACCCAATCCTTGATCGGCCGGGACTCCAGCGTCAGTGCGTCGATCTGCAGCTGCTGGCGCAGCGAGTAATCGCGGTAGGCGCTGGTCTGCGGCAGCGCGGCGGATCCTCCGGCGGCCAGGGCCTGATAGCTCTGGTGGATGTCGCGGTAGACCTCGACTGCCGACGAGCCGTCGGTGTGGAGGTGGTCGATGTTGGCGAACACCGTGAAGTGGTCGGACTTCTGGACGACGCCGAAGGTGAAGCAGTCCCACTCCAGGGTGCCCGGGGTCGCGTTGAGCGCATGGGCGCGGATCTGGCCTTCGTCCATGAAGCCCAGCGACTCGGGGACGAACTCGATGCAGTCCGCTTCGACCGTTCGCCGGGTGATCGTCCCGGCGACGACATCGAACGCGCTGTGATAGGTGTCGTGGCGGCGGAGGTGGGTGTTGATCGCCTCGGTCATCGCGGCGATATCGCACCATCCGTCGATGTCCCAGGCGGCCATGATCAGGCGCGGGACCGAACGCCCGAGTGTGCGAGCGCGGTCCGCGGTCAGCAGGTGCTGCATCTGCTGGAAGGTCGGCGGCAGCGGGTCGTGCGGGGCGCGGGCGACCGCCGCACGGCTGGCCGGCGAAGCCGTCCATGTAGTGACGGGCCCGTGGCCGGGC
>NZ_JBILVF010000105.1:0-11944 GCF_044370595.1 Mycobacterium sp. | reverse complement strand
TGGTGGTAGCACTTGACTTGCAGGGTCGGCCCCACCAGCCCGGCGACCCGACTGCCCGCCACCGCGCGCACGGTGGAGTCAGCGAACATCGCCGCACCGACACGATGTCCGCTGTGGCCGATCACCTCCGGTAGGTGTTGGTGCAGGGTCCCACCGAGGGCGACGTTGAGCACCTGAGCGCCGCGGCAGATGCCCAGCATCGGGATCCGGCGGCGCAGCGCCGCCGCCAGGAGCGCGAACTCCCAGGCGTCGCGGTCGCGGGCGGGTTCTTCGGTGGCCGGATGAGGATCGTGGCCGTAGGCGGCCGGGTCGACATCCTTTCCGCCGGTGATAATCAGCCCGTCGAGGGTGTTGACCACCCGGGCTGCGATATCGGCGTCGACCGGTTGGGGCGGCAGCAGCATGGCGATGCCGCCGGCCAGGGTGACCCCGTCGAGGTACACCGCGGGCAGGAAGCTGGCGGTCACGTCCCACACCCCGCTGCGGGTCTGCTGGCGGTAGGTGGTCAGGCCGATCACCGGCATCCTCCCCGGGCGGGCGGACGCAGTATCAGAAGCGCTCAAAACCGCGCACCCGCTCCCAGTCGGTGACCGAGGCGTTGAACGCCGCCAGTTCCACCCGGGCGTTGTTGAGATAGTGCTCGACCACGTCGTCGCCGAAGGCTTCACGGGCCACCGCGGAGGCGGCGAACTCCTCGGCGGCCTCGGCCAGGGTGCCAGGCAGCCGCGGGGCGTCGCTGACATAGGCGTTGCCGGTGACCGGTTCGGGCAAGTCCAATTCCCGGTCGATACCGTGCAGACCGCCGGCGATCAGCGCGGCCACCGCTAGATAGGGGTTGACATCCCCGCCGGGTGCCCGGCACTCGACCCGGATGGAGTGTCCGTGGCCCACCACCCGCATGGCGCAGGTCCGGTTGTCGATACCCCAGGCGACGGCCGTCGGTGCGAAGCTGCCTGCGGCGAATCGCTTGTAGGAGTTAATATTCGGCGCGTAGAACAGGGTCAGCTCGCGCAGTGTGACCAGCTGACCGGCCAGGAAACTGCGAAACGTGGGGGACATTCCGAACGGCTCGTCGTCGGCGGCCAAGACCGCGGTGCCGTCGGTGTCGCGCAGCGACAGGTGGATATGGCAGCTGTTGCCTTCCCGTTCGTCGAACTTCGCCATGAAGGTCAGGCTCTGGCCGTGCAGGTCGGCGATCTCTTTGGCGCCGTTCTTGTAGATCGTGTGGTTGTCGCAGGTGACCTGGGCCTGGTCGTAGCGGAACGCGATCTCCTGCTGGCCCGGGTTGCATTCACCCTTGACCCCCTCGCAGTACATGCCCGCGCCGTCCATGCCCAGGCGGATATCGCGCAGCAGCGGTTCCATCCGGCTGGAAGCGTGGATGGCGTAGTCGACGTTGTAGTCACTGGCCTTGGTCAGATTGCGGTAGCCGGCCGCCCAGGCGGCGCGGTAGGTGTCGTCGAACACCATGAACTCCAATTCGGTGCCGACGAAGGCCCTCAGCCCGCGAGCAGCCAGTCGGTCGGTCTGGGCGCGCAGCACACTGCGCGGCGCCGCCAGCACCGGATCAGCCCCTACCCCGTCGGCGGGATGCCACAGCAGGTCGGCCATGACCAGAGCGGTGCCAGGCAGCCAGGGCAGCACCCGAAGCGTGGCCAAGTCGGGTCGCATCACCATGTCGCCGTAGCCGGAGTCCCAACTGGACATCCGATAGCCGTCGACGGTGTTCATGTCGACGTCCACGGCCAGTAGGTAGTTGCAGCACTCGGCGCCGTGCTCGGCGACCTGTTCGGCGAACAGGCGGGCCGACACCCGCTTGCCAGTCAGCCGGCCCTGCATGTCGGCGAACGCCACGATGACGGTGTCGATCTCACCGGCGGCCATCAGCCGGTCCAACTCACCGGCGCTCAAGAGACCCTTGGATATGACATGACGCCGGCCGGCGCCCTCAGCGCTCACATGCACTCCTCTCCTGTACTACTCACGGGCACTCCTGGACGGGGCGGGGCAGGCAGGTTTAACGCGATCGACATCTGCTTCACCTATGAAAGGTAGGGCACCGGAGGGGTTGAGCGCCTAGTGTCCCCAGCACTGCCGCGCACAGCCGAAGGGGCCGCCCGCCATGCCCGAGGGTCACGAACTGCTCGACGAGGACGAACTGCACCTGGCCAAGCTGGGCTACACCCAGGAACTGCAGCGGTCGTGGTCGGGTTTCTCCAACTTCGCGATCTCGTTTTCGATCATCTCCATCCTGGCCGGTTGTTTCACCTCCTTCGGCCTGGGTTGGAACAACGGCGGACCGGCGGCCATCGCCTGGGGATGGCCGATTGTGGGAACACTCATCCTGCTGGTGGGCTTTTGCCTGTCCGAACTGGTTTCGGCGTATCCGACCTCGGGCGGGATCTATTGGTGGGCAGCCAAACTCGGTGGCCCCAAGGCCGGCTACTACACCGGGTGGCTGAACCTGATCGGTCTGGTCGCCATTCTGGCCTCGGTCGCCTACGGCAGCGCGACCTTCCTGGATCTCACCCTGGGCACCCTCAGCGAGAGTTGGCTGGCCGGTTACAGCCTCAAGCGGGTGTTCGTGATGTTCCTGATGATCCTGGCCGTCGTGGCGGTGATCAACATCTTCTCCAGCCACCTACTCGCCGTCATCAACAACATCTCGGTGTGGTGGCACGTCGCCGGGGCCGCGGCGGTGATCGCGATCCTGTGGCTGGTGCCCGAACGGCACGCCAGCGTCGGTGAGGTGTTCGCCAGGACCATCAACAACAGTGGCATGTTCGGCGGGTCTACCTCCGGTTGGGGCTGGCTGCTGTTCGTGCTGCCGATCTCGGCGATCCTGACCCAGTACACGATCACCGGGTACGACGCCTCGGCTCACCTGTCCGAGGAGACCAAGAGTGCGGCCAACGCCGCCGCGAAGGGGATCTGGCGGTCGATCTTCTACTCGGTGATCGGCGGTTGGATCTTGCTGCTGACGTTCTTGTTCGCCGTGCAGGACGCCGACGGGGTGTCCAAGGCCGGCGGTGCGGTGGCGGCCATCTTCAATCAGGCCTTGACCTCGCAGTGGGCCGCGGCGGTGCTGTTCATCTCCACCGCGGGTCAGTTGTTCTGCGCCACCGCCTGCCAGACCAGCGCGTCACGGATGCTGTTCGCGTTCAGCCGGGACCGGGCCGTGCCGGGCCATCAACTGTGGTCGAAGATCAACGCCAATCGGGTGCCCGCCAATGCCGTGATCGTGACGGCTGCACTCGCCGCGGTTCTGACACTCCCCGCGCTCGTCGCGGTAGACGTCAACGGTGCCCCGATTCCGGTGGCCTTCTTCGCGGTGGTCTCCATCGGTGTGGTCGGTCTGTATCTGTGTTTCGCGGTGCCGATCTACTACCGCTGGAGGGCCGGCGATGCCTTCGAGGCCGGCAGCTGGAACCTGCGCGGTCATTACCGCTGGATCGCTCCGGTGGCGCTGGCCGAGATCATCATCACCGCGATCATCGCCATGTTCCCGACCTCGCTGGGCGGCATGCCGTGGGATCCCAGCTTCGAATGGAAGTTCGTCAACTACACGCCCCTGGTGGTGTTCGGGGTGCTGTTCCTGCTGTGGCTGTACTGGCATGCCTCGGTGAAGAAATGGTTCACCGGGCCGGTCCGGCAGGTCGACGAGACGGGCCGGCAGAGAGACCGGGCCCGCTAGCCCCGCGGCGTCGTCGCCTGCAGCACGGCCTCGGTGAGGGCCTCGGTTCGCAGGTGCGAGAGGGCGTGATACTCGGGGTCGGCCACCATACGGCTGAATGCCTCGCGGCTGGGGTAGCGCACCAGCACCACCGCGTCCCACTCCTGACCGGGTTCGGCCGCGAGCACCGTCGAGCCGTCACCGTAGTAAAGAGGTTCGCCGCCATAGCGTTTGACGAACTCACCGGCCCGCCGCACGTACTCGTCGTACTGCTCGCGTTTCCCCTCGGCGAACCGCAACAGGTTCAGCATCACAAAGGGACCGCCGTCATCCTCGGCCAGAAGTCTTTTGAGGTCGGCGCCACGCGGATCGATCGCCATGGTCATGACTCCTGTTCGTAAAGGGCCGGTAGGAATGTCGCCAGGTGCGTCATTTCCTGGGAGCAGTGCACGAGCATTGCACGGGCATCGAGTTCGGTCAGTCCGACCAGACGCTTCGCCACCGGCACCGCCGCCCGCAGCAAGACCGAGCGCGCCGCGATGTTGGGACCGCCGAGCCAGAACCGCGACCGCATGATGCTGCCGCCGGGAACGGCCGCGACGTGGTGTGCGAGATAGCCGATATCGACAGGGATGTCGACCAGGCCGACGCGGGCACACACCGCGGTCGCGGTCACGCCACCGGCCACTGCCGCGTCAACCAGACCCAACTCCTCCGGCCGGCAGAACGCGATGGCGCCGCGGATCATCGCGCTGCCGAGGTACTCGTCGACTTCGGAGGTGTAGCCCACATACCGAGCCCGCCCGGTGCTGCCGGCAGGCGGCAACGTGGCCCACTGCGCATGCACATGGGCAAGTGGATGCCAGAGCCGATAGCGCTCCGGGCTGTCGCTGTGCCAGCCGAACCACCAGTCGATCATCGGCGGTGTCACACCGGGCATCCCGGTGACGATGTTGACGTGAATCGCACCGTCGGAGGTGACGGTGAAACCGTTCTGCACTTCGGCGTCGGTGATCGAGCCGATGGCGTCGGCCATCGGGGGAAACAGCTCCTCCGCCATCGGGCTGTTGGCCACGGCGCGATGCGCGTCGGCCGAGATGTCGGCCATCACAGGATTCCAGAACCGGGCGTAGGGCAGCGTGGCGAGTTCGTGCGTGGACCAGCCGAGTCCGCGCCCGGGTACGTACTTCGGTGCGGGCATCTTCATACCGCGCCGATCCAACGGTTGAAGCGGCCTTCCGGATCGTGCACCGCGCGTATCGACTCGAGTCGGTGTTGGGCGGCCTCAGAAATAGCGCGGGAGGGCCGCCCGGGGTCGTCGGCGAACTGCACCCCGGTCGACAGCGACCCCATGGCTGCGGCGTTGTCGCGCGCCCAACGCGTGGTGGCGGCGCCGTCTGCGCCGTCCAGCCAGCCTCCGTAGAACGCGAGATATGTCCTGTCCTCCACCGTGTACGCCATCTCCGGGAGGTTCCTCGTCGGCGCCCAGTTCAGCCACAGGAAGTGTGCGGGCGGTGCTGGAATGGTGTCGGCGATGCGTTGAACATGCGGCAGGATTTCGTCGGCGCCCGCGTGTGTCCAGAGATTGTCGGTCTCCCAGTTGGCTTCTGGGTAGTGCTGCATCACGGCGGAAAACATCATCGACATGGACATCGGGAGCAGGGGCGTTCGTAGGCGGGCACCTTTGGGCGCGCCCTTCGTGTATTCGGTGGCGGTCTTGGCCGCCGAGCGGGACTCGGCCATGACGGTAGTGGCCAACTCGATGAGCACAGGCGATGTGACCGATCGTGGGCCTCTGGTCAACGACATCAGCGGTGGGGGGAAAGAGACGCTTCGAGAGATGACGAACTGCATCTCCACCTCGGGAGCGACGTTCGGGCCCACCCGGTCCACCCAGCGGACAAGATCAGCGAGGCGCTCCACCGGATACGTGATGATTGACGACCCGATGAACCCTGGTTTTGGATAGAGGCGTAGGTGGAATCGAACCACGACACCGAAGAAGTCGGGACCGGAACCTCTTGCAGCCCAGAGCATATCGGTGTTCTCGGTCTCGCTCGCGTGGCGCAGGTCGCCTTCGGAGTCGACATAGTCGATGGCGATGACGTTGGAGCACGCGGGCCCGAAAGCCCGACCGTTCCACCCGAAGCCGCCTTGAAGCAGATATCCACCGATACACACACCGCGGCAGTGGCCCACCGGGAAGAACAGGTCCTTTTTCATCAGTTCGGCCAGCAGCACGCTGCCACCCATTCCGGGTTCAGCCGTGGCGGTCATCGCAGACTTATCGATGGAAAATGCCTTCAGCCGAGATACATCGATGAGCACACCGCCGTCGCGCACATGGTTACCCGACCAACTGTGACCGCCGGAGCGCACATTTACCCGCTGTCCGGCAGCCTTCGCCGCCCGAACCGCGGCCACTACGTCATCGATGGAGTTGGCCTGCACGATGCGCTCCGGGAACCGGTCGGGCATATTAATTCGCCACAGCGCGTCGCGGCGTGCGGATTCGTAGCCGGCGTCGTCGCGCACCACCGAACGACGGGGCTCCAGTGACGGCTGTGCCATGGTCAGACTTCCTTGATTGCCGACAGCGGGAACGAGGCCCACTGGACGAACTCTTGCGCCGCACTGACGAGCAGTTGCGCCTTGCGTTCGTTGACCCCCAGCACGCGCAGAAGATATCCCGCCACCTCGCCAACGGCGGCTTCCGGAAGCTGACCGCGATGAAGGTCCAAACAGGCGCCCAGCATCGTGCCGGTGTAGACGGTCGCCGCGACGTCAAAGTTGGCCACCGAAAAGTCGCCGCGGTTGATGCCCAGTCGCAGATCGCCGTGAAGGTGGCCGCGCAGACCGCCGGCGAACCGGTCGACCGGCAGCCCTGAGTCGAATATCAGACGCCCGACATCGGGCCGGTGTACGAACAGCATCAGCGTCTGGCGGGCTGAGCGAGCGACGATCTCAGCCGTATCGGCAGCCTCCGACGTGACAACCCGCAGCACCCGGGTGTGCTCGGCCAGGAGCAGTGCACCCACCGCGTCGATAGCCTCCGACAAGGACTCGAAGTAGTTGTAGAAGGTGCCCTGCGCGGCCCCGGCCCGGCCGACTACCTGCGGGACAGAGACGGCCGTCGCCCCGGGATCAAGCAGCACCTCCTGCAGTGCCATCAGCAGGACGTCTCTGGTGCGCTCCCGTTTCGTCGGGGCTGCCGTTCGCACGGGGCACAGTATGCGCTCAAAAATGACAATATGTCAATATCTGCTGGGGGTGTTGTGACCACGCTGGTTGAGGGGTTGCGAACAACGGCGCCAACCGCTAGCCGCCGCGAATCGGCTGTGGTTTTTCGCCACCCTCACCGGAGTGTGGCTGGCGGTCAACTACCAGGTGCTGCTGCGCAGCACGATCTCGGCCGCCAGTTGCGCGGTGGCCACCTCGACGTTGCGCCGGCCGCCGAATTCGACCAGCCGGAAGTCGCTGTAGACGAAACGCTGGCTGGCCTTGGCCACGGCGCGAGTGGCCGGGCTGTTGACCAGCGCGGTGGTGTTGATCTCGACCGGCGGGCAGTCCGGGTCGCGGACCACCCCGTTGGGGTCGGGCACCCGCGGATGGCCGCGGTCGATGACCACCAGTCCGGTAAAGCGGTCCGGCCGCACCGCAGCGACCTCCCAGGCCAACTCCGCCCCCAGACGGTCCCCGACCAGCACCCCCGACGGTACGTCGAGAGCGTCGAGGACCTCGATCACGGTCTTGGTGTTGGTCCGTGGATCCGCGCCCACCACGACAGTACGGGCAGCAGCAACATGCAACCGTTTGCACAGCGCATCGTAGGCGGCCAGCGGGTGTGCCGCGGCGCCGAGAAGCACGACGTAAGGCCCCCGCTCCGGCCCGGTGACCCGCACCGGCACGCCGAACCCGTCGACGGTCATCATCGTCCCAGGCATCTGCATACGTTATTGCCCAGTCGGGTGCGGGTGCAGGGTTTCCCGAGTCCTCTCAGAGAGAACTCAGAAAGCTCGGAGCTTCTTCACCTGGTTGGCGAATACGTCCAGGAATGTTTGCGGCAGTGACGCTTTCGCCGCGATCGTCGGGTTCTCGACGGGAAGAGCGATGCCGAAGACCGCCCGCCGGTCCACGTTCTGGAAGGCCATGTAGATGCTGCTCGCCGAGTTCCCGAGGGTCATCGTCTGCCGGTATGCCAGTGCGTCGTCAGCGAGGCCGGGCAACGCGGCGGTGGTCATCGGGATGCCCTCAGAACTCGGATCGAAGAAGGCCTCGAAGGTGGCGCAGCGGTCCGCGGCGGCTTTGAGTGCGTCCAGATCGAGGTTCCAGGACAGCAGGGTCACGACGATGCGGGCTCCGTCATAGGACGCCGCATATTTGGCGGCGCTGCCCGGGCCCCGCTCGGCGGACTGCTTGATCACGTTGGTGAGGGCGTTGGCGCAACCCTCCGGCCGGGACAGCATCGACCCCGGCTCGTCGGCCCCGTCGGGTTGGCCCGGTTGCTCGATGATGCGGCCGTACTGCACCCCGGCCGGGAAATCGGAGCCGGTCAACAGGGCCCGCTGCAGGACCGCACCCGGCCAGGTTGCCGTGCCCTCGACCGTAGCCGCACAGCCGGTCAGGGCGACCGCCGTGACAGCCAACGCCAGCGCCCTGCGACCCGCCATGGCGATCAGGGTAGGCCACCGAGCGTGCTGCGGATCACCGGCGCGGCGGCGGGTGGTCCGTCCAGCAAGCCGAGCACGGCATCGAGATCGAGATGGGTCGCCAGCAGGTCGGCCATCACATCAAGCTGGACGTCGCGTCGCTGGGCCACACTGACGTCGAGCGCGACCCGGAACCCGCCCACCCCGGCGGTCTCGGCGACGCGGATCAGCCACTTCCGCCGGAAGTCGTCGTTGTCGAGCACACCGTGCCAGTGGGTGCCGAACACGTTCTCGCGGACATATCCCTGGGCGGCGCCGTCCACCTCGAACCAGGCGTCCTCAGCGCACCGGACCACCTGGCCGTGATGGATCTCGTAACCCTGTAGCGGCCCGTCCCAGCGTCGCAGCGTCTTGTCGGCGGCGAAGGTGATGTCCGCATCCAGCAGACCCAGGCCGGCGACGGTCCCTTGGCCGCTCTCCACGGTGTCGTCGATACCCCGGCACAGCATCTGCAGTCCCCCGCAGATACCCAGCACCGCCCGGCCACGTCGAACGTGATCGAGGATGGCGTGATCGATGCCCCGTTGGCGCAGCCATGCCAGGTCGCTGACGGTGGCCTTGCTGCCGGGCAGGACCACCACGTCGGCGTCGCCGACCTGAGCCGCCTCGGTGATCCACCGCACCGCCACACCAGGCTCGCAGGCCAGAGCTTCGACGTCGGTGGTGTTGGAGATCCGCGGCAGCCGAACCGCAGCCACCTTCAGCCATTGGCTGCCGTGCGGTGGGGACGGCCGGCCCACCACCTCGCCGGCGGTCGTCGACAGCGAATCCTCGGCGTCCAGCCACAATTGATCGCTGTAGGGCAGCACCCCGTAGGTGCGGCGGCCGGTGAGTGCGGTCAGCTGTTCCAGCCCGGGGGCCAGCAGTGCGGGGTCGCCGCGGAACTTGTTGACGATGAACCCCGCGATGAGGGCCTGATCCTGCGGGTCGAGCACAGCCACGGTGCCGAACAGGTGCGCCAATACGCCGCCGCGGTCGATGTCACCGACAACGACGACCGGCAGACCGGCCGCCCGGGCCAGGCCCATGTTGGCCAGATCGGTTGCGCGCAAGTTGATTTCAGCGGGCGAACCCGCACCTTCACACAACACCACGTCGAATTCGGCACGCAGGCAGGCGAGGTCCTCGGCGATGATCCCGGCCAGTCGGTCCCGGTGGGTGATGTAGTCGCGCGCACCGACCGTGCCGACGGCCCGCCCGCGCACCACCAGTTGGGAGGTGCGGTCGCTGCCCGGCTTGAGCAGGATCGGGTTGAACCGCACACTGGGCGGCAGTCCGGCGGCACGGGCCTGCATGCCCTGCGCCCGGCCGATCTCACCACCGTCGACTGTGACGACCGAGTTGTTGCTCATATTCTGAGCCTTGAACGGCGCGACCCGGATCCCGTTGCGGGCCAGCAGTCGGCACAGGCCGGCCACGACCATCGACTTGCCGGCGTCGGAGGTGGTCCCGGCGACCAGCAGTGCGCCCCTCACCGCATTGCGCCGAGCAGACGCAAAATCGCATTAATAGGCGGTTTTTTGTGCGACTTCGCGTCTGCTCGCGAGAGGGCGCGGGAACTCACGGCAGGGTCAGAATCTCAGCGCCGTCGTCGGTCACCACGATGGTGTGCTCGAACTGGGCCGTCCACTGACGGTCACTGGTCGCCACCGTCCAGCCATCCGACCAGATTTCGTAGTCCAGCGACCCGAGGTTGATCATCGGCTCGATGGTGAACGTCATGCCGGGCTCGAGCACGGTGTCCACGCTGGGCTGGTCGTAGTGCAAGACCACCAATCCGTTGTGGAAGGTGGTGCCGATACCGTGACCGGTGAAGTCACGAACGACGTTGTAGCCAAACCGATTTGCATACGACTCGATGACCCGGCCCACCACCGAAAGCGCGCGGCCGGGTTTGACCGCCTTAATCGCGCGCATGGTGGCTTCCTCAGTGCGCTCGACGAGCAGGCGATGCTCCCCGGCGACCTCCCCGGCCAGGAAGGTGGCATTGGTGTCGCCGTGCACCCCGTGGATATAGGCGGTGACGTCGATGTTGACGATGTCGCCCTCTTGGATGACCGTGGAGTCGGGGATGCCGTGGCAGATGATCTCGTTGAGCGAGGTGCAGCAGGACTTCGGATATCCCTTGTATCCCAACGTCGAAGGGTACGCGCCGTGATCGACCATGTATTCGTGGGCGATTCGGTCCAGTTCGTCGGTGCTCACCCCGGGCGCGACAGCCTTACCGGCCTCGGCGAGAGCCTGTGCGGCGATGCGGCCGGCGATCCGCATCCTCTCGATCACATCCGCGCTCTGGACCCACGGCTCGCTGCCCTCGGCCACCTCTGCCCGCCCGACGTACTCGGGCCGCTCGATCGACTTGGGCACCGGCAGGGTCGGCGAGACCACCCCGGCGCGCAGCGCGCTACGCACGGTGCCTCACCGGCGCCGGAGCACCGGGGGCACGGGCAGTACCTGCCGACGGCGCGGTCCACGGATGGTGACCGACCCCAGCACCACCCGCCCGGTGAGAACCACATGCGGCTTGCCTTCGGCCGGCGGGTTCTTGCGGCGGTCCCGGGCGCTGCCGCCGTAGACGGTGACGTCGTCGATGGAGGCACTGGCGCCGTCGGGCAACCGCAGATCCAGCGATCCGCGCACCATGTCCAATTCGATCACCACCACCGGTCCGGCAAAGCGGGCGGTGGTCAGGTCCAGGTCCACCGAGCCCACCCGGCGCACCAGGGACAGCCGGGTGGGTACGGTCCATTCGCCGTGCCGACGCAGCGACCCCATCCAACCGCGCAACTCCAGCCGATCGGCCGACGAGGACGCGATCGCAGCCCGGGGCAGGTCCTCGACCAGCGATTCCAGCTCGGCGGGCTGGCGGGCCAGGGAGACCTGCGCGGAGCGCTCCTCGAACTCCCCGATGTCGATCAATCCCTGGGCGACGGCGGTGTGCAGTCGCCGCAGCGTCCCGTTGCGGTCGGCATCGGACACCCGCACGGCGGGCACGCTGTCGTACCGGACCACAGCCCGGGTGTCGAAGCCGGCGTCGTGCCTGTTCTCTGTCTCAGTCATGACCTCCCCAATTTACCGGCGATTGCGGATCTGCCGACCACTGCGCAGGTCACCTTCGCTCGGCTAGGCTCTGCTGCCATGTCTGATGTGCCGCGACGATCGGTGTTAATCGGGGCAGCCCTGGGCCCGCTGGCCGTCCCCTTGGCCGGCTGCGGGAAGGTCGGGCAAGCCCCGGCATCCCCGCCGCCGACCCCCGGACAGGCGCTGACGTCGGCCGCCGACATCGGTGTCGGCGAAGCGATAATCATCGACGGGACAGTGGTCACCCAACCCAGCCCCGGCGTCTTCAAGGGCTTCGTCGCCCGTTGCACACACGCCGGATGCGCTTTGGCGGTCAAGGACGGGGGAATCGAATGCCCCTGCCACGGAAGCAAATTCGACTTCGACGGTGCAGTGGCCCGAGGTCCGGCGACCCGACCGCTGACAGCTCGCCCGGTCACCGTCCGCGGCACGGAGATCGTCGCCGGCTAGCTCACTAGGCCAGGAAGTCCGGCGGGAGTTC
>NZ_JBILVF010000104.1:0-11969 GCF_044370595.1 Mycobacterium sp. | reverse complement strand
CGGCGGCACCGGCGGCACCGGCGGACAAGCGGTCGCCCTGGGCCCCTCAGCGGTTCAGGTCAACGGCACCCCCGGCACCCCCGGCACCCCGTAACCGCAGGCGGGCACCCGAGACTCCGGCCCTCCCCCGCACCCCTGATTCGGGGGAGGGCCGGTCCCTTCCGGGGACCAGGCTCGGTCGGGGCGCGCCTGCCGACCACCGCCGCGCACCGCTCCGAGGCCGGGGTGCGGGCGGCCATCGCGTCCGCCGCCCGCGAGCTCGGCGTTGAGGCGGTCGAGGATGCTCAGTCTGGGCCGATGTCAGGCGACGGCTCCAACCGATTCCGGGGTGTCGGTGTCAGGTTCGGTCGGAGGTTGGCCACCAGGGTGGGCGGGTGCAGTAACGAGAGACCCCGGCGAGCTGCTGGTGCCGCGGACCGGACCAACTGTGCCTGCCACCCTTTTGATCCACAGATCGAAGCTAAGCGAGAAGATGAACCCACCAACCCCAAGCCGCATAGCGTCATGGCGACGGCTAACCAAGAAGCGTCCCGTTCCCGACAGTGTTCACGAGGTGGTCGATGAAGGAAGCTTCCTGCGGGGTCAGGGCGTCGTGATCCACATGCCGCCAATTCCGCTCGTAGAGCGCTAGGGCCTCTTGCGGAGTGATCTCGGCGTCGTCCGCGAGATTCCACGCCAGACGGCGGAGTTGGGGGAACCTCGCGACGGTACGGTCGGGCCGGCGATCACCGCGGTCCCCTTCCGCGCGTTAAGTGAGCGCAGGGCAGCGTCCACGGCGGCGTATGCGCCCACCGTCACCGAGGGATTGCCCCGTTCGATGCGGTGCAGGGTCACGCGGGAACGACCAGCGGCCTCTGCGGTTTCGCGGGTGCTTACCTTCAACTCCTGGCGCAACGCTCGCAGCCTTCGAGCCCACCCGCAGACCTCGAACAACGCCGCCGCTCACCGGTTTCGGTCGGACTACGGGGTAAGCATGTACAACACGATAGCCGCGAGAAAGCTCACCACGAACGCCACGCAGATCCACAGCGTGAATCGGCGCTCGAGGCTCATCGCCGCGTCCTCGCCCTCGTGCCTCAGTCTCCACGCGCCGATGACCGCGCTTCCGAGCATCGCGGTCACGGCGGCATAGGCGAGTAGGTAGATCAAGTCGATCATCGGCAGGTAGCCGACCTCGGGCAGCGTTGAGGACACCCCGAATTGCATTGCGACCAGCGCGATCAAGGCCGTGATCGGCACGTTGACCTTGGAGTCGACGTAGGACGCGGGGATGATCACGCCGAGCGCCGCGGCGATGAGCACGATCAGCAACGGCAGGATGGTTTTGAAGATGCCCGACGTCACCGGAGACGTCACCGGTACCTCCACGACAACCCGGGCGAAGGTGCGGTCGTCAGGGCCAGATTCGACATCCCCGAACGACGTCGGGTAGACGTGGCTGCCGAATTCGATGCGCGGCTCCCCGAAGTGGTAGCCCGCGAGAGTGATGTCCTGGTTGACCACGATCGGGTCTTTGTCTGGCACGTAGACGAGCTGCCCGATATCCAAGATGGCTTCCTCGAACACGAAGCGCAGGTTCTGCTTCTGAAAGGGATAGTCCGCAACCGACAGCGGGGAATTGAAATTCCCCTGATAGCGCCCAAGCCAGACCAGCGAGCCGTCGGGTTGTTTGCTCGGTTCGGGGTAGACCTCGGTCTTGGTCAGCGCCCAGTTCTCGAACACGTTCTGGACCTCGATGCCGGCTGGTGCGTCGATGTCGGGATTGCGCCATCGCAGCCAGACGTAGAAGTCGGCGGAGAAGCTGTTGGTGCTGAGGTCGACAGCCTGGACGTTCTGGATATAGACCCCCACAGTCACCTGCTCAGGGCTGGGCTGCTGGGCGGGTGCAGGGCTGGCCGATGCGGTGATCCGGGTCGCGGATCCCGCCTGAAGCCCGACAAGCAGCAGGCCGAAGAGCATGGCAGCGGTAAGGGTTCGTACGACCATTCTGAAGACGGATTTCATTCTGGGTGTACCCGGTTCTCCTCTGGCAGCGCATTGATCTGCCCGGCGGTCCCACAAGTCCCCGTATTCAGCTGCGGTACCCAACACAGACCCGCCTTAGGCGGCGAGACCGGGAATCTGCGTCAGCACCCATCCTGACAGGATGATGTGTGAAAAAGTGACCAACACGGACAGCCCGTGAAGCCATTTGAAGCGGGCCTTCGCACCGGTATCGGTGGCGCGATTGATGGCGGGCATCAGGATCTGGCGGGCCAGCAGACCGGTCAACGCGATGGCGGTGAGTCCGAAAGACAATGACCGGGCAGATGGCCAGAGAAGCATCGCGGCCACCGTTGCTGTAGCGACAACAAACACATAAAAATGGGGAAAGGCGCGACGAATGGTCGGACCTGCCGTCTCCATAGGCAATGCCGAGAACACGAAGGCGGCAAATCCGAAGGAGTAGAGAATCATTCCGCCGAAGAGCAGTGCCGTGACCAGGAGTGCTGCTGTCAACATGGGCTACCCGATCCTCTGCTTTTGCCTGCCGCCGACTGCCGGGCACCGAGCCAAACTTCTTAGCTGAACTCCGCCGCCCGCCCAGGCCCACTACGTTACTCGCGATGCTGTCCGGATTGCCGGATCGGCGGTTGAGTCGGCCCCGGACGGACTAAGCCTGGTCGGACGCCGAACCGTAATCCCAGGACACGGTTCTGACGGGGGTCATGCGGATGTAGGCGGCGCCCGGCCTGGGCTCGGTGGGCCACTCCGACTCCGGCACGCCGCGCGCCCGGGCCCCTTCCCTCGCGAGCTCAAGTGCTTCGCCTCGTTCGCGAACGATGCGGGCGTGACCTTGCAACATCACTCCCCGGATGTCTGCCATGCTTGAGCCGTCTTCGAGCAGGACACTCACCTGCGGATTGCGTTCGACGTTGGCAACTTTGCGTGTCCCGTCTCGCACACCCATGACGATGTCGCGGCCGAAGCGAAAGTATCCAAGGGGCACGCTGTGCGGGAAACCCTCCTGGTCGAGGGTGCTCAGGATCGCCCAGCCCGGGCGGCTGTCAAGATAGGTCGCAACTTCTTCGTCGCTCAATTTCCGTGGCATGCACAGAGGTTAAATGCCCAGAGGCTGACAAGAGCCAAATCGCAGCTGGGCGTCGCCGAGCGCCATGTCGGTGAGACTGACCCCCCGCGTGTCTCAGTCGGCGGGGATGACGTCGGCCGGGGCGCCTTTCACGGTGGCCTTCGAGCGCATCTCCGCCCGCACCGCCTTGGCGCCGCGGCGGAAACCGCCGGGGGACAGCGTCACTGACAGCAGCGCGTCCTCGCCGGTGACGAACGGATGGAACCCGACTCCGCCGCCGCCGCGGCCTTTGACCGGGATGTCGGAGCTCGCGGTGACCTTCCAGCCCTTCGCCGACACCGACAGCAGCGCCTCGGTGCCGGCGCCGCTCAGCGGCAGCGCCGCGATCACCTCGTCGCCGTCCTCGGCCAGCCGGATGCCGGCCACCCCGTTGCCGGCCGCGCCCTGCGGGTTGACCGCCGCGGGGTCGATGCGAAGCACCTTGCCGCGGCGGGTGACCAGCGCCAGGTGCGCCCCGTCCGGGAGCACGCCGGAACGCAGCAGCCCGGTGATGTCGGGGGCGACCGGGACGTCGCGGATCTTGGTCGGAAGCCCCGCCCCGGTGGTGAACTTGACCCGGCCGTCGGCCCAGACCGCCCAGCCCAGGCCGGCCGACAGCAGTTCGCCGTGGCTGTCGGAGCACACCCCGCGGTCATCCAGCCGCCAGTTCGGGTTGGGCTTTTTCTCCCGCGGTCCGTCCTCGGCGGATCCGCCGGAGACCGGGGTGGCGTCGACATCCAGCACGGTTCTCCGGTCGAACTCGGGGGCGTCGAACAGCTTCGCGGTCTGCCTCAGTTCGGTGTCGATGAGTTTCTTACGGGCTTTGGGGGATTCGAGCAGCTCGGTGAGCGCGGTGAACTCGGCGTCGAGCTTGTCGGCCTCGGTGCGAAGTTCGATCACGTCCAGGCGGGTGAGCCGGCGCAGCTGCAGGGCCAGCACGTAGTCGGCCTGGGTTTCGTCGATGGTGAAGCGTTCGCACAGCCCGGCGCGGGCCTCCTCAACGGTGTCCGAGCCGCG
Organism: Mycobacterium sp.; assembly: GCF_044370595.1. GTDB lineage: Bacteria > Actinomycetota > Actinomycetes > Mycobacteriales > Mycobacteriaceae > Mycobacterium. The sequence continues at coordinate 7,843 of NZ_JBILVF010000104.1, read as the reverse complement.
GATCACCGCCACCGCCGCGTCGATGTCGATGTGGACCAGCAGCAGGCCGGCCACCAGATGCCTTCTGGCGGTGACCTTCTCCAGCCGATGCTCGCTGCGGCGCACCACCACCGAGTCGCGCAGTGCCAGAAACGTGGTGATCAACTCCCGCACCGACCACCACCGAGGGATCCGGTCGGCGTCGAGCGCCACCAGGCTGGCGGCGAACGTGCCCTCCAGCGGGGTCAGTGCCAGCAGTGAGGTTCGCAGCTGCTCGGGGTCGTGCCCACGTTTGGCGGAGACCACGATGCGCAGCCCGTTGCGGCGATCGGTGAGATCGGTCATGTCGGCCACCCCGGGCAGGTCCCCGCCCTCGATGAGGGCACGGATGCGTTCCTGCACAGTGGAACTGGCCACCCCTGGAGGCAATTCGGTGATGACGACGTTGCGGCCCTCCACCGTCACCGTGCCGCGGACGGTGAACGACCCGCGGCCGGTGGTGACGTAGTCGCGCAGCCCCTCGGAGCCGACCACCGAACCGCCGCTGCCCCAGTCAGGTCCGGGCAGCAGTTCCATCAGGGCGTCGTCGGACAGTTTCGGTTTCGACAGCAGCGCCCGGCAGGCGGCCATCACGTCCCGCGGGTTGTGGGCGGGAACTTTGGTCGCCCAGCCCTCGGCGATGCCGATGGCACCGTTGACCAGTAGCACCGGGAAACGGGCCGGCAGGACCACCGGCTCGATCCACTCCCCGTCGAAGGTCTCGGTCATCGGCACGGCGTGGTCGGCCAACTCGGCGGTCAGCGCCGCACCGGCCGGTGACAGCCGCATCTCGGTGTAGCGATCCGCGGCGGGGATGTCGCCCTGGATACGGGGAAACGCACCCTGGCCGTCGATGATCTTGACCCGCTGGAAGTCGGCGGCCAGCAGTGCCGCGGCGCCGTACATGGCGGTGCCGCCGTGCGGGTGCAGGTTGCCGGTGACCGCTGAGCACACTTTGGATGACTTCTGAGGCTTGTTGCCGGGCAACAGGTTTGACGAATGCATCTGGTACAGCAGCCGCCGCTGACCGGGCTTGAGCCCGTCGTAGGCGCTGGGAATCGCGCGGTCGGACGTGCTGTAGAGCGCGAACAGCAACTGGTAGCGGTTCCAGTAGTCGTCGGCGGAGACGTCGTGAACCAGATCGGGATTCTGTTCGATGACGGTGGTGGCCACGATGGGTACTCCTTAGTTGAGATCGAGCGCGGCGGTGTCGATGCGGGCGGCGGCGGCGGCCATCCAGTCGCGTCGGCCCTCCGCCGGGCCGCCGAACAGGATGCGGTGCAGGTCCTTGGCCTTGTCGTCGGGCCCGATGCGGTAGACGGTGCGCTGGGCCGGGTCCAACACGGTGTTCCAGAAGTCGTCGGCGTTCATCTCGCCCAGACCCTTGTTGCGCTGAACTTCGACCTTCTTCTTCGACGTTGCCTTCAACCGGGCGACGGCTTCGTCGCGCTCGGACTCGTCCTGGCAGTACATGCGCGTATCGGGGTTGTAGACCACGAAGAGCGGCGGCAGCGTCACGAACACCATTCCGGCCTCGACCAGAGAGCGGTGAAAATCCAGAAACATCGACAGCAGGCTGCTGTTGATGTTGGCGCCGTCCGGATCGGCGTCGGAGGCGAACAGGATCCGGTCGTAGCGGGACTTCTCCGGATCGCAGTGCTCACGCAGGCCGCAACCCACGATGCGCTCGATCGCGTCGAACTCCTCCTTGGTCCTGGCCTTGGTGGCCGTCCAGCCGAAGGTGTTGGGCGGCTTGCCTTTCAGCGGGAATGCCGCCTGGAAAGTGGCGTCACGGGCGCTGCGCACCGTACCCAACGCCGAGTCGCCCTCGCAGATGAACAGCTCCGCCCCACTGCCGCGTCCGCTCTCCCGGCTGGGCAGCAGCTTCGGCGGAAGTGACAGGTTGGTGCCCAGCCCCTTGGCTTTGGAGGCCGCTCGGGAGCGGGCCTTGGCGCCCTCGGCGCTGCGGCGGGCCCGCGCGGACTCCAGCGCCAGCTTCGTCCACGTGCTGATCGCCGCGGAGTTGGCCGGACTGGCGGCCCAGACGCTGACCGCGCGGGCCACTTCCGGGGCCATCGCCAGGTTCAGCGACCGCGACGATACCGACGTCTTGGCCTGGGAGTCCCACGACACGTCGGGGGCGCGGGTGTCCACGGCCAGGGCGGTGACCGCCGCGAAGTCCTGCGGCTCGGGACCCTCCTCGCCCTTGGCCAGGCCCAGGTCGCGCATCCGGCCGGCCTTGTCGGCCAGCGCCTCGGTGAGCCCCTTGATCGCCGCCGACAGATGTGAGCCGCCGTTGACGGTGCGCACCGTGTTGCAGAACGCGGCGATCGTCGCCGGCTCGGCCGGACCGGCCGCCACCGACCAGCGCATCGGGGTCTGCCCCCGCCCGGTGGTGTAGGAACCTGAACCCTCGACGAGTAGTTGCACCTCCGGCTTGGGTGTGCCGCCGGCGGCGCACATCAGATCCAGCAGCGCGTCGGTTCCCCACAGGCCGGCGAAGGGCTGGGACACAAGTTCGGTGATCTCGCCGGGCCAGCCCTCGTTGATCACCTGCAGGTGCACACCGGGGCACATCCGGGCCGCGGCGTGGGCCCGAAGCAGCACCTCGTTGATGTCGATCGCGCAGTCCGGTGCCACCTTCGGGTCGAACAGGATGCGCACCGCGGTGCCGTGATCTCGCGGTGCCCGGTTGGACACGCCCCGCAGTTTCTGGGTGTCGTCGCGGACGAACGGCGCCCTCGGGTCGAAGTCGGTGCCCTCGAAAACTCCCGGGTAGCCGCCGCGGAAGCGCTGTGTGTAGGTCTTTCCGTCGCGGCGGACGGTGACGTCGGTGCGCGCGGAGATGAACACCGCCGCCGCGGCGCCGATTCCGTTCAGCCCGGCCCCGGTGCCGGTGGCGTCGGTGTGTTCGGAGAACTTCCCGCCGGCGCGGGCGGTGCCCAGCGTTTTGACGATGCCGTTCTTGCCGGTCTTGCGGTCGGTGTCCACCGGAAGGCCGCGGCCGTCGTCGGCCACCGTCACCGAGGAGTCGGAGTGCAGCGTGATGGTGACTGTGGAGCCGCCGTGGCTGGGGTCGGCCACCTCTTCGACGGCATTGTCGACGATCTCGCGCAGCGCGGTGTTGAGCACGTCCTGGCCGAGGTTGACCGCGGGGCGCAGGCGGGTGTGCTGGACGTCGTCCAGTTCGGTGATGTCGGCGGCGGTGTAGCTCACGTGAATGGGTCCCTTCGGTGTCGAAACGAGACAACATCATTAGTGCGACAGATCGGGCACTGGCGCGATCCGACACGCCGGGAAAGGGCGTTGAGCGCCTCGCACCGTGGGGAGGACCCGTGCCGGGGAAAAGGTAAGGCCTGCAGGTGAGGTCTGCGACGCCGGGTAGTGCCCTACTGCGTCGGCAGCGCGAAGGACTGCAGCATTCCGTTGAAGTCTGGGTTGAAGCTGTCCCACAAGGCGACCGAGGTTTCGGCGTTGACGCCGAAAGCCTCACCGCCCCTAAGCGCATAGATCTGACGGGACCGTCCGCCGGGCTGACGTTCCACGCGGACATCGACGAACGACGTGCCGTTCGGCAGGACGCCCATCTGCCGGCCCTTGATGACGTTGGTCACGCCACTTTGACCTTGATACTGCTCCTCCGACGTCAGCATCTGATCCACGACGGCGTTGAGCGGCAGGTCGGTCGGCCAGACGCGAATACCCACCAGGGCCTGGTCCTGGGGATCGCGGATCTGTACGAATGCGGGATTTGATCCGTCGACCCGCCAGCCGACGGGATAGCTGATCGACCACCCGTTCACGGGGTCGACGTACCGGTCCATCCCGGGTGCCGGTGCTGCCGGAAACGACGGCGAATGCGGGACGGGCGGTGAGCCGACTGCTGGTGGAGCGCCAAACCCCAGGACAACGAGAACCGCCGTCACGACAGGAACCGAGCGCGCAGCCCATGCGGTCATTCGAATCACCCCGTGCGTTGGAAGGTTTTCACCTTATCCGCGAGTAAACCTGCGCCCCTAAGCGGCCTCGCACCGGGAGTCCGTCAGACGGCTCTGGCCTTCTCGCCTCCTCCGGATCATCGGCGATGTTGAATGAGTTGTGAAGATCGAGGGGTCGGTGGCCGTGGTCACCGGCGCCGGTTCGGGTATCGGCAGGTCGATCGCGGCGGCGCTGGCGGCTGCCGGCGCCTCGGTGGTGGCCGGCGACCTCGACGCGGTGTCGGCAGCCGAGACCGCGGCGATGATCGGCGGGGTGGGGGTGGCCGCGGATGCGGCGAGCGCCGGCGGCATCGCGGCATTGCTCGACGCCGCCCGCCACCACTTCGGCCCCGTGGATATCTATGTTGCCAATGCCGGGATCGTCGGCCAGTCCGGCCTTGGCGACGACGAAGCCGCCTGGGACGAGATTCTCGACGTCAACGTGCGCGCCCATATTCGTGCGGCCAAAATTGTTGTGCCCCAATGGCTTGAGCGTGGACGCGGACACTTCGTCACCGTCGCTTCGGCCGCCGGCCTGCTGACCCAACTCGGTGCGGCGCCCTACAGCGTCACCAAGCACGCCGCCGTCGGGTTCGCCGAATGGTTGGCCGTCACCTACGGGGATCGGGGGATCGGTGTGAGCTGCGTGTGCCCGATGGGCGTCGATACCCCACTGCTGCGGGCCATGTCGGAGTCGCCGGATGCCCAGACCCAGGTGGCCGGCGCTGCCGTCACCGGCGCGGGCGCGGTGATCAGCCCGGACCGGGTGGCTGACCTGGTGCTGCAGGCCATCACCGACGGGAGGTTCCTGGTGCTTCCGCACCCGGAGGTTCAGACCATGTTCGGGCAGAAGGCCGCCGACTACGACCGGTGGATCGCCGGGATGCGCCGCTACCGACGCAGTCTGCGGTAGCAGTGGCAGGGGGAGTCAGAGCACCTTGTGCAGGGGTCCTTCGGCCTTCTTGTACATCGACTTCAGCATCGCGTCGCGGAAGCGGGCGTTGTCGATCAGCTTGATACCGGCACCGGCCAGTTTCGGGTAGCCGAGCAACTTGTGGAAATAGCGGCCGCGCCGGTACTCCGTGCCCCAGGCTGCTTCCATCCGCTGGGCGTAGTTGGTGAAATCGTCCGGCCCGCCGTTCTCCAGCGCGGCGATCGCGCACTCCCCGGCGGCAAGGCCCGACTCCAGGGCCTTGGAGATCCCCGCCCCGGACGCCGGCTTACCCGCGCCCAGCGAGTCGCCGGTGAACAACACCCCCGGACGCCACGGCGGCCACGCGGTGAAGCCCATCGGTAGTCGCCAGGCCCGCACGCTTTTGTTCTTCTTCAGTTCCTCGATGGCGGGCAGTTTCCAGTCCCGCGGCAGCGTGTCCATGAACTCCCCGAGGAACTGCGTGGCGTTGATGGCCTGCCAGTTCTTGTAGCTGTTGACGTAGCCCAGCCCGATGTTCAGCCGACCGCCGCCCATCGGGAACACCCAGCCGTAGCCGGGCAGCTGTTCGCCCTGGAACTCCAGCTTGAGGTAGATGTCGAGGCTGTCGGAGTCGGCCACGTCGGCGTCCATCTCGGCGCGGATCGCGATCGCCGAATAGCCGTTGTACTCCGAATCCAATTTCAGCGCCCGCTTGATGGGGGAGTAGGCGCCGTCCGCGGCGATCACCGCGTCGCCGTACACCTTCTCCCCGCCCTTGAGGACCACCCCGCTGACCCGGCCGCGCTCGTCGAAAACCGGTTCGCTGACTTCGGCGCCCTGGCGCACCACCGCGCCGGCCTTCTCGGCGTGCTCGAGCAGCATGCCGTCGAGCAGGGTCCGGCTGACGGTGTGGCCGTGGTCGGGCATGCCGGGACGCTTGGGGAAGGACAACTCCCAGCGCGAGGGGCTGAACACGGTGACCCGGTTGACCCGGTGGAATCCGGCGACCTCGTCGGCCAGGCCCATTTTCTGCAGGTAGCTGACCGCCCGGGCGGTCAGCCCGTCGCCGCACGGCTTGTCCCGGGGGAACACCGCCTTATCCAGCACCATCACTTTGGCGCCGGTCTGCACGGCCTGCCAGGCGGCCGCCGAGCCCGACGGCCCGCCGCCCGCAATCACCAGGTCGAATCGCTCGGTCACAGTCTTCGGCTCAGTCTCGTGTGAAGTGCAAGAAGTTCGGTCGTTGTTGATGCTAGCCGGGAGTGCCCGCGGGCCTGCACTCGCGACGAGAGAAAGCATGTCACGGCAGTAGAGTGCTAGGGGTGCGCAGGATTGCAGTCCCGCTGCCGGGTGCGAAACCGGCGAAGGTGGACGCCCGCAGCGAGCGCTGGCGCGAGCACCGCAAGAGGGTGCGTGCCGAGATCGTCGACGCCGCAGTCCGGGCCATCGACCGCAACGGTCCTCAGGTGAGTCTCAATGAGATCGCCGCCGAGGCGGGCACCGCCAAACCCAAGATCTACCGGCACTTCAGTGATAAGGCCGATCTGTTCGGTGCGATCGGAAAGCGGCTGCGCGACATGCTGGTGACCGCGATCTTTCCGACCATCGACCTGGCCGTGGACCCCACCCGTGAAGTGGTGCGACGCTGCGTGGCCGAGTACGTCAACCTCGTCGAAGAGCACCCCAACGTGCTGCGTTTCGTCCTGCAGGGCCGTTTCCCGGAGCCGGCCGAATCAACCACGCGCGGACTCAACGAGGGTCGTGAGATCACCATGGCCATCGCCGAGATGTTCAACAACGAACTTCAGGACCTGCACCTCGACGCCTCATCCCTGGAACTGGCCGCCGCCGCCTGCTTCGGGGCCGCCTCGACGGCCACCGATTGGTGGTTGGGATCTGATCCGTACAGCCCGCCGCGGATGCCGACCGCGAAGTTCGTGGCGCACCTGACCACCGTCATCCTGGGAACCATTTCCGGCATCGCCGACCTGCTCGACATCGATCTGGACGCCGACCTGCCGTTGCGCAGCGCCACCCCCCGCAACGCCGCCGTGGGCTGATCCGGTCGGGGTGTCACGCGACACGCCAGAACACAACGTGTTGTGTTAACTGATGTTGTCGCACCCCACGGGTAGTGTTCGGGTGTCGGTCGCATCCACGGCCGAGGTGGTGTTTCTCCCCCCAACTGAAGGGTTCCGCAGGTGAGCGAAGTGAAGCTGATCGACCGGGCGTCGGCGATCAACTGGAACCGGGTGACCGACGAGAAGGACGCGGAGGTCTGGGATCGGCTGACCGGTAACTTCTGGCTGCCCGAGAAGGTGCCGGTGTCCAACGACATCCCGTCGTGGAACACCCTGACCGACTCCGAGAAGCAGCTGACCATGCGGGTGTTCACCGGGCTGACGCTGCTGGACACCATCCAGGGCACCGTCGGTGCGGTCAGCCTGATCCCCGATGCGGTGACCCCGCACGAGCAGGCGGTGCTGACCAATATCGCGTTCATGGAGTCCGTGCACGCCAAGAGCTACAGCTCGATCTTCTCCACGCTGTGCTCCTCCAGCGACATCGACGAGGTCTTCCGGTGGTCGGAGGAGAACCCGAACCTGCAGCGCAAGGCCCACATTGTGATGGACTACTACCGCGGCGATGACCCGCTCAAGCGCAAGGTGGCCTCCACGCTGCTGGAGAGCTTTCTGTTCTACTCCGGCTTCTACCTGCCGATGTACTGGTCCAGCCGGGCCAAGCTCACCAACACCGCCGACATGATCCGGCTGATCATCCGCGACGAGGCCGTGCACGGCTACTACATCGGCTACAAGTACCAGCGCGCCCTGGCCGAGGAATCCGAAGCACGCCGCGCCGAACTCAAGGACTACACCTACGAACTGCTCTTCGAGCTCTACGACAACGAGACCGAATACGCCCAAGACCTCTA
>NZ_JBILVF010000238.1:0-3289 GCF_044370595.1 Mycobacterium sp. | reverse complement strand
CCACACCAAGCCGCAACATTGCTCTTCAACGCTTCTCCTCTGTACGCCTGTCGACGGCGAGCACACTATCAGCCAGGTGGTAACAATTGTCACGTGCGAATTCATCGGGCGACGGTTGTCACGCTGGCGGTTTCATTGATCGTCAGCGTCGCCGGTTGCGCGGCCGAACAAACCACCAAGGCCACGCCGGTGGGATCGGTTGAACTCGAGAAGAGCCTGACCGACAAACTCATCCAGGCCGGGACGCCACCCAGTGGAGTCACCTGCGACAAGGAACTTCCCGAACAATCGGGGCGGACAGTCCGTTGCGAGGTGCAATTCGCTCCCGAGAACGCCGTTACCGCGGTGTTGAGGACGACTGGCGGGGAGCTGGGCGGTTACGAGATCGCCGGCGCCGAGTTGAGCAGAGAGCAGTTGGCTGCTCGCGTGGGTGGTTTGGTTCCGGGGCAGGCCGTGGTGTGCGAATCAGGAATCAAGGGCGACATCGGGAGTTGGACGCGCTGCGACCTGACTGCCAATGGCGCAACTTCTGTGCAGATCGCAGAGGTGAGAGCCATCTCCGGCTTGACGATGGACCTGGCGGTCACCCCCTCACTTCCGAAGGAGCAGGTCCAAGAAAGGCTGCTGGGCGGCCTGGCCGAGTTCGGTTTACGACCCGAGTCCGCAGAGTGCGGCCAAGATCTGCTTGGCGTGATGGGAACAACGCTCAACTGTGTGGTCGCCGTCGACGACAAACGAGTGACCTACATCGTGACCGTGACCGGGGTAGACGGCGGACAGATCAACTTCGACTATCAACGAAAAGTCCCGAACCAAGGTCGATAAGTTCAGAAATCGGCCCGACCGGCATGGCTGACCAATGCCTCCCGGGCAAAGAACTGCTCGCGGGACAGCTGATGAATACGCTCCATGTCCTCGACGATGATGTGCAACTCCTGCAGGAACGCACGTCGCCGATCGCGCAGGTCCGGGGAGGGCTCCAGCAGCTTCTGGTCGGCTGCCACCTGGCGGGCGGTGGCGAACAACAGCGCCGACACCGATTCATTGCTACTTACCAATCCCTGTGCCGCATATTGACTTCCAACGCCCAGAGCCAGCTTGCTGAGCTCCTTGTCGCCGACATCGGCAGGAGCGTCGCAGAGCACGTCGGCGACGATTTCGTAGGCTTCGAAGAACGGCCGCAGCATCGCGTTGGCCATCAGGGGGCGCTTGGCCCGCAGGAGTTCGTCGACGGCCTCCGGCCCGGCGGCCAGCTGCTCCTCCCACTGGTGATTCCACTCGAGTTCCTCGGCGATGTTGTGGCGGAACGTCGCTGAGTCGGCGAAGTAGAAGTCGAATTTGAGCAAGGCGCGCAATCGCATTGCCTGCGCCCAGAACGCGTCGACCCGTTCGCCCTCCGGCGCGCGGCCGGCATGGACCAAGGCCAGTTCGACGATCGAGGTCTCCAGGAAGGCGTGGATGAGCGAGTTGCGGTAGAAGGCAGCCTGGTGCTCGTCCTCCGGCGCGATCTTCCACACCGGCTCGTGACCGCCGTCGATGCGGGCCACCGGATTGCCGTTGGACAGCGCATCCAGCGCTGCCCGCACACCGTCGGTGGAGTGCAACCGCAGGGCGCTGTTGGTCATCGGCGTCTTCTTGCGCTCCAGGTAATCCAGCGAATCCTGCAACGTGTGGTGCAGTTGTCGCAGCGTCAACGCGCGGCCCTTGGTGGTCAGCAACACCGCCGAGACCAGGCTGCTGGCACTGATCGGAGTGGCCCGCTGAATCCGCCAGCACACCTCGATCGCCATCTTCTGCATGGCGAGGCGTTTCGCGGCCGGGTCGGTGGCGACTTCGCCGTCCGGTGCGCCGAGGTGCTGGCGCATCGACACCGCCTCCGGGAAGCGGACGTAGATCTTGCCGTAGTTGCGCTCGCCCTGGGCTTTGATGAATTTGTACAGCCATTCGGCGCTCTCCGGGACCTTCTCCCCGCCGCGGGCGTAGTCGGCGTATTCGGTGGTCTCGTGCAGTTGATCGAAGCTGATCGACACCGGTTGCAGCAGGATGTCCTCACTGCGGCCGTCCAGATAGGCGTCGGCGACGTAGCTGAGCAGACCGAGCTTGGGCGGCAACATCTTTCCGGTCCGCGACCGGGTGCCCTCGATGGACCAGCTGAGGTTGAACCGCTTCTCCACGATGTAGCCGACGAACTGGCGCAGCACGTATTTGTACAGCGGATCGTCGAGTTTGCGGCGCAGGAAGATCACACCCGACCGGCGCATGATCGGGCCCATGAAGCCGAATGACAGGTTGATGCCCGCGAAGGTGTGAGCCGGCGGCAGCTTGTTCTCCTGCATGGCGACCGGCACGATCACACCGTCGAGATAGGACCGGTGCGACCAGAGCAGCACAGCCGGATGGTCCTCCAGCGCACGTCGCATCGCCTCGATCTGCGCGGTGTCGTAATCGATCCGGGGATCGAAACCCCTGCTGAAGATCGTCCGGCCGAGATTGGGAATCAGGTCAACGGAGAACCTGCTCCAACCGGTGGCCAGTTCGTTGAGCATCTCCTCGGCCTTCTCGGGGCTGGCCCCGGGAATCCCCGCCATGCCCTCGACAAACCGGGTGGACGCCATCAACTCGTCGGTGATCAGCCGGGGCGACTTGTATTCCGGTCCCAGCAAGCGCAATTCGATGCGTTCGATCGCCAGATTTGCCCGACGCAGCACGAATCGGGCGAAGTCCTGCTGACTCTCACCGACCGTCTTCTCGTCCCACTGGCTGCGCAACTCGGAGACCTTCGCCGGTTCGCCGGCCACGATGCGGGCGCGGGACGGGTCCTTTTTGAGGATCGCTCGCTGCAGCAACTCCGGCGGACGGTAGGTCTCCCGGCCGGAGATCAGACCGGCGATCTTCACGCGCGTCGGCAAGCCGCCCGGGACCCAGAACACCCGCACCGGGACGACAGTGCGGTCCTCGGTGGAATTGAGCTTCAGGGCGAGTTCGTTGACGAGCTGAGCCGATGGATCGCTGTGCGGAATCCGCATCACCTCAACGCTGGTGTCCGGGTGCGCGCGACGCTGAGCCCGAAGCCAATCATCGAGCAGACCGGCTTCGGCTTTGGAGGACACCGAGGCGAGCACCAGCGCGTCGTCGGTGGTGCTGAAATCGGTCAGGTACTCACCGGCACTCATCGACGTCCCCTCACTTTGGTCTCCGGATTCTTCTCCGCGGTTGTCTTCTTAGCCGCTGCTTTGGCCGGCGCCTTCGCGACGGCGGCTTTCTTGGCAGCAGCTTTCTGGGCGGGTGC
>NZ_JBILVF010000103.1:0-12068 GCF_044370595.1 Mycobacterium sp. | reverse complement strand
CTGCGGCGGATTGCGCGGCTGGTACGGCGTTCGGCAACTGCGACAGCATCGCCTGGCCATTGTTGGAGTAGGCGGCGAACAGGATCAGATCCCCCAGCGCAATCGCGGCGGAGTTCAGCGCACCAGCGCCCGACCCGACGGCCGTGCCGGTGATCGACCCGGCCAGATTGGCGGCCGTCGCGTTGGCCTGGCTCTGGATGTAGGGGGCAAGCGCAGCAGCCCAGTCGATGGTGGGGGCGGAAGGCAGTTCGGGCAGCGACGGCAGTTGCAGGGCCGGAAGCGCAGGTGCGGCCGGCAGGGGCACCGCGGAGCCGCCATTGGGCAGGGTGCCGCCCTGGCCCGCGAGCGCGCTGGTGTCCGCGGAGCCCACCCCGGCAGCGGACGGCTCCGCGCCGAGGCCGAAGTCCATGCCTGTCGACGAGTCAGATTCGGCCGGGGCTTCCCGCGGCTGCGTGGTCGGCGCCGACGGCACCGGCTTCAGCGCGGCCGGCGGCGGGGTGGATTCGTCGGAGAACAACACCACCACCGCTCCGCCCAGCAGGGAGACCACCAAGGCCGAGGCGGCTGCCAGACGCACCCGCCGAGACCCCTCGACGCCAGTGCGCATGATGCCCTCTCCTGATGGAATGCAACCCAGCGAGGGGTCGCGCGAACCTGCCTAGCCTATCACCGCCGGAAGCCGAAAGCGGCGCCCGTCTGGTCGACGGACGCCGCTTTCGCACAGGTCAGACCTGCTTTGTGATCACTTGATGATCTTGGTCACCCGGCCAGCGCCGACGGTACGGCCGCCCTCGCGGATCGCGAAACGCAGACCCTCGTCCATGGCGACGGGCTGGATCAGCTTCACCGAGATGTCGGTGTTGTCGCCGGGCATGACCATCTCCGTACCCTCCGGAAGCGTGACCACACCGGTCACGTCGGTGGTGCGGAAGTAGAACTGCGGACGGTAGTTGTTGAAGAACGGCGTGTGCCGGCCGCCCTCGTCCTTAGACAGGATGTAGACGCTGCCCTCGAAATCGGTGTGCGGCGTGGTTGTGCCTGGCTTCACGATGACCTGACCGCGCTCGACGTCCTCGCGCTTGACGCCGCGGACCAGCAGACCGACGTTATCGCCGGCCTGACCCTGGTCGAGCAGCTTGCGGAACATCTCGACACCGGTGACGGTGGTCTTGGTGACGCCGGGACGGATGCCGACGATCTCGACCTCTTCGTTGACGTTGACCACGCCACGCTCGACACGACCGGTCACCACGGTGCCGCGGCCGGTGATCGTGAAGACGTCCTCGACGGGCATCAGGAACGGCTTGTCGGTGTCGCGAACCGGATCCGGGATCGACTCATCCACCGCATCCATCAGATCCTCGACACTCTTGACCCACTTCGGGTCGCCCTCGAGAGCCTTCAGCGCCGACACCCGGATCACCGGGGCGTCCTCGTCGAACTCCTGGGCGGCCAGCAATTCGCGGACCTCCAGCTCGACGAGCTCGAGGAGCTCCTCGTCATCGACCATGTCGGACTTGTTCAGCGCGACCAGGATGTAGGGCACGCCGACCTGGCGGGCCAGCAGCACGTGCTCGCGGGTCTGCGGCATCGGGCCGTCGGTGGCGGCGACCACCAGGATCGCGCCGTCCATCTGGGCGGCACCGGTGATCATGTTCTTGATGTAGTCAGCGTGACCGGGGGCGTCGACGTGCGCGTAGTGGCGCTTCTCGGTCTGGTACTCCACGTGGGAGATGTTGATGGTGATACCGCGCTGACGCTCCTCGGGCGCGTTGTCGATCTGGTCGAACGCACGCGACTCGTTCAAATCGGGGAACTTGTCATGCAGAACCTTGGTGATAGCCGCGGTCAGCGTCGTCTTGCCGTGGTCAACGTGACCGATGGTCCCGATGTTGACGTGCGGCTTCGTCCGCTCGAACTTCGCCTTCGCCACTTCTGTGTCCTCCTGGACTTGTTGGTGCTTTGGTTAAGCAGTTGGTTGTTATTCAGTTGTCTTGTCCAGCAACCGCTTTAGGCGCCAGACCCGTTTGGGCCGTTCACTTCGTTCACTGGCCGGTCGCCTTCGCGATGATCTCCTTCGACACGTTCGCCGGTACTTCGGCGTACGAATCGAAAACCATGGAGTAGTTCGCCCGGCCCTGGGTCTTCGACCGTAGGTCGCCGACATAGCCGAACATCTCCGACAGAGGTACCAGCGCCCTGACGACGCGTGCACCGCTGCGCTCCTCCATGGCCTGGATCTGACCACGGCGGGAGTTCAGGTCGCCGATCACGTCACCCATGTAGTCCTCGGGTGTGGTGACCTCGACGGCCATGATCGGTTCGAGGATGACAGGCTGCGCTTGCGCGGCAGCCTTCTTCAACGCCTGCGAACCGGCAATCTTGAAGGCCATTTCCGAGGAGTCGACGTCGTGGTAGGCGCCGTCGAGCAGGATGACCTTGACGTTGACCAGCGGATAACCCGCGAGCACGCCGTACTGCATGGCGTCCTGGGCGCCGGCATCCACCGACGGGATGTACTCACGCGGGATGCGTCCGCCGGTGACCTTGTTCTCGAACTCGTAGGTCGCGCCGTCCTCGCCGACGAACGGCTCGAGGGCGATGAGGACCTTCGCGAACTGACCGGAACCACCCGTCTGCTTCTTGTGGGTGAACTCCACTTTGTCGACCGCGCGCTTGATGGTCTCCTTGTAGGCGACCTGCGGCTTGCCGACGTTGGCCTCGACCTTGAACTCGCGACGCATCCGGTCGACCAGGATGTCGAGGTGAAGTTCGCCCATCCCGCCGATGATGGTCTGGCCGGTCTCGTGGTCCTGGTTGACCTTGAAGGTCGGGTCTTCCTCGGCGAGCTTCTGGATGGCCAGGCTCAGCTTCTCCTGGTCACTCTTGGTCTTGGGCTCGATAGCGACCTGGATGACCGGATCCGGGAAGGTCATCGACTCCAGGACAACCTGGTTGCTCGGGTCGCACAGGGTGTCGCCGGTGGTGGTGTCCTTCAGGCCGATCACCGCGTAGATGTGGCCGGCACTGGCCGTCTCCACCGGGTTCTCCTTGTTGGAGTGCATCTGGAACAGCTTGCCCAGCCGCTCCTTCTTGCCCTTGGTGGAGTTGATGACCTGCGCGCCGGAGTCGACCTTGCCGGAGTACACCCGCACGTAGGTGAGCTTGCCGAAGAACGGGTGGGTGGCGACTTTGAACGCCAGGCCGGAGAACGGCTCGTTGACCGAAGGATTGCGGACGACCTCGACATCCTCCTTGCCGGGGGCGTGCCCGACGGCCGGCGGCACATCCAGCGGGGAGGGCAGGTAGTCGATCACCGCGTCGAGCATGGGCTGTACACCCTTGTTCTTGAACGCGCTGCCGCACAGCACCGGGTAGGCGTCGGAGTTGATGGTCAGCTTGCGCAGTGCGCCTTTGATCTCTTCGACGGTGAGTTCCTCACCACCGAAGTACTTCTCCAGCAGCGCCTCGTCAGTCTCGGCGACGGCTTCGAGCATCTTGGTGCGATACTCGGCGGCCCTCTCCACCATGTCGGCGGGGATGTCGACGACGTCATACTTCTCACCGAGCTTGGTCTCGCCGCGCCAGACCTTGGCCTTCATCTCGACGAGGTCCACGACACCCTCGAAGTCACCCTCCGAGCCGATCGGGAGCTGGATCGGGATCACGTTGGCGCCCAGGCGCTCTTCCATCGTGCGCACCGAGAAGTAGAAGTCCGCGCCGATCTTGTCCATCTTGTTGACGAAGCAGATGCGCGGCACGTCGTACTTGTCGGCCTGACGCCACACCTGCTCGGACTGCGGTTCGACGCCTTCCTTGCCGTCGAAGACGGCGACCGCACCATCGAGAACACGCAGGGACCGCTCAACTTCCACGGTGAAGTCGACGTGGCCCGGGGTGTCGATGATGTTGATCTGGTTGTCGTTCCAGAAGCAGGTCGTCGCCGCCGACGTGATGGTGATGCCGCGCTCCTGCTCCTGCTCCATCCAGTCCATGGTGGCGGCGCCGTCGTGCACCTCACCGATCTTGTAGCTGATACCGGTGTAGAAGAGAATGCGCTCGGTCGTGGTGGTCTTGCCGGCGTCGATGTGCGCCATGATGCCGATGTTGCGGACCTTCTTCAGGTCGGTCAGCACGTCGAGTGCCACAGGTCTTCCCAACTCTTTCGGTGTTGTTGCGGTCTTCGGTTGCGCCCGCCGTCGGCGGGCGGTGAGTCACCAGCGGTAGTGCGCGAACGCCCGGTTCGCCTCGGCCATCTTGTGGGTGTCTTCGCGTCGCTTGACGGCGGCGCCGAGGCCGTTGCTGGCATCGAGAATCTCGTTGGCCAGCCGCTCGACCATGGTCTTCTCCCGGCGGGCCTTGGCGAAGCTGACCAGCCAGCGCAGCGCGAGGGTGGTCGAGCGATCCGGACGGACCTCAACGGGCACCTGGTAGGTGGCACCGCCGACGCGGCGGCTGCGGACCTCAAGAGCAGGCTTGACGTTGTCCATCGCCCGCTTGAGGGTGACGACGGGATCGGTGCCGGTTTTGTCCCGGGCCTGCTCGAGGGCGCCGTAGACGATGCGCTCGGCCAGCGACTTCTTGCCGTCAAGCAGCACCTTGTTGACCAGCTGCGTCACCAGCTGCGAGCCGTATACCGGGTCGTTGACCAGCGGACGCTTGGGAGCGGGCCCCTTGCGTGGCATCAGCTCTTCTCCTTCTTCGCGCCGTAACGGCTGCGGGCCTGCTTGCGGTTCTTCACGCCCTGGGTGTCCAGCGAGCCGCGAATGATCTTGTAGCGCACACCGGGCAGGTCCTTCACGCGACCGCCGCGAACCAGCACCATCGAGTGCTCCTGCAAGTTATGGCCTTCACCCGGGATGTAGGCGGTGACCTCGACCTGGCTGGTCAGCTTGACGCGCGCCACCTTGCGAAGCGCCGAGTTCGGCTTCTTCGGGGTGGTGGTGTACACGCGAGTGCACACACCGCGGCGCTGCGGGCTGCCCTTGAGGGCCGCGGTCTTGACCTTGGCGATCTTGTCGCGGCGACCCTTGCGGACCAGCTGCTGAATGGTTGGCATCTACCGGCTTTCTCTCATCCTCAAGTCTCTGTACTGCAGTTTTACCCCCGTCGCGTACCCCGCGGCCGGGTGTGTCGCACGCAGTGAGCACCGGTGAGAAACCGATGCATACTGGACATGCGAATCGGCCCGGCGCGCGCGTGCGTCCCCGCATGCGCCATATCGGCCAGGCACGTGACCTGACGATACCAGGCTGAGGACCCGCCTCCAAAATCGTCCGGGCCGGCCCTTAGCGCAGGTCAGGGGGTCAACCGTTTCGATGGGCCATCCCGGTGGCCAGTCGGCGCACCATGTCGGTGAATACCGCGTCGGTGTCCACTTTGACGGCGCGGAGGTCCTCCCCGGCCACCATCCCGACGTCCATCACCCCGGTCATTTCCAGGAGCACGAAACCGTGCAGTGCGGCCCAGAACTCCAACGCGGCGTAGAAAGCGTCTTCGCCGTCGAGGCCGTAGGAAGACAGCACCGAGATCACCGGTGCGGCCGCCGCATGGGAGGCCGAGGTGAACTCCGGGTCGTCTCCCCCGAGTGGCATCCGGGTGAATGCGGAGTACCGACCGGGATGGTGGTGGGCGTAACTGCGGTAGGCGCTGGCCATGGCGATCACCGCGTCGTCGCGGGTGCGTCCGGCTCCCACCGTGTTCAGCATCTGCAGGATGTCGTCGATCACCCGCATCCGCACGGTGCGTCGCAGATCCTCAAGGCTGTCGACGTGGTTGTAGAGCGAAGGCCCCTTGGTACCGAGTTGCGTGGCCAGGGCGTTGATGGTCAGGCCGTCCCAGCCCTCACGGTCCAGGAAGGTCAGGGCTGCGTTGACGATCGCCTCGCGGCTGAGCTTGGGTGACTTGGCTCGGGATGTCATGCGATGTCGCCTCCTCCCGGCGACGATCAGCCGAGCCAATCCTGCACCGTCCGACCACAAACTCTAGACCGGTGGGGGTATGAAGAAAGACGATGCCCAAGTACCTGCCGAACCACTCCGCCGCGGCGCTGGCCGCGGTGACGCCGATGCTGGCGCTGACACTGGCGGGCTGCGGCTCCGGGGACGACGAGCCCAGCACGCGGACCGCCGTCGGCAACCTGATCACCTACGGATCGTTCGGCACCTCCGCCGACATCGACTGCGGGCGGGGCAAGTCGCTGAACGTGGGCGGCTCGAACAACACCCTGAAGGTGTTCGGGGACTGTGCGTCGGTCAGCGTGACGGGTGCGGACAACACCATCACTCTGGAGCGAGTCGATGGAGAACTGACGGTCGTCGGCCTGAACAACTCGGTGACCTACAAGGCCGGCCAGCCAGCGGTCGACGACTCCGGTGTGGGAAACCGAGTGAACCGGGGTTAGACCGGTTCACCGTGCCGGCCGGCGCCGTCGGCGAAGCGCCTGGCTCCCTGGATCGTCTCGGCGGCCACGCGTGACAAGCTGCCGAATTCGAAAACCATCGCGCTCGCCTGCGAGTGTCCCCACTGATGCAGCGTCGAGAGCCGGTCGGCGCGCAGGCAGCCCTGCGGCAGGCGGGCCAGTTCGGCGGCCAGCTCCTCAGCGGCCCTGCGGGATTGGCCCTTCGGCACCACCCGGTTGGCCAGCCCGATGGCCAGCGCCTCGTCGGCGTCCACCGGCCGGCCGGTGAGGATCATGTCCATCGCGCGGCTGTGTCCGATCAGCCGTGGCAGCCGCACGGTGCCGCCGTCGATCAGCGGCACCCCCCAGCGCCGGCAGAACACCCCGAACACCGCATCCTCCTCGACGACCCGCAGGTCGCACCACAGCGCCAGCTCCAGCCCGCCGGCGACGGCGTAGCCGCTGACGGCGGCGATCACCGGTTTGGACAGGACCATGCGGGTAGGCCCCATCGGCGCCAAAGCCGCTCGGTCTGCGACATCGGGTTCCCCCCGCGGCGGGTGGATCGGGTTGGAGTTTGGTGTGCCGATGGCCTTGAGATCGGCTCCGGCGCAGAAGGTTCCGTGATCACCCCACAGAACAGCCACCGCGGCGGTCTCGTCGCGGTCGAATTCGGTGAAGGCGTCGAAAAGAGCCGACGCGGTCGGTCCGTCGACAGCGTTTCTGGCGTGCGGACGGTCGAGGATGACAGTCGTCACCGGTCCGTCACGGACCACGTTCACACTCATCGGGCCTCCTGTAATCGGGCGCCCACCAGTCCGTCGCGCCGCGCCGCCAGAAGCGAGGCGAAGTCGGCATAGACCTGGCGCAGTTCATCGGCGGGCCAGTGGACCGGGAGCAGTTCGGCGGGGAGTACCGGGTCGGTCAGCAGGTGGCGGACCATGGCCGCGGCCACTATGAAGCGGTCGGGAATGTCTGTGGCGCCATTCATTTCGCGCAGCAACCGCCTTCCCTCGCTGGCCCACCCGGGCAGGTCCCACAGCGCGGCCGCGAGGTCGGCGGGCGCTTCGTCACGGGCGTGCATCACCCGCACCCGGCCGAGCACCTCCCCCGGCAGGTCTTCGTTCAGGTTGTCCGGACGCAGCCACACCCCCTCGCGCAGTTCCCCGAATCGGCTGTGCAGCAGCGTGGTTCGCAGTGCGGCGCGGGAGCGGGCGTCGTTTCCCACCGAGGTCACCACGACGGTCAGCCAGTCACCGTCCCAGGTGCGGGTGACCGGGTTCAGGGCCGCGTCCTGGCGGCGTTGGCGGCCCAGCAGCCGGGCAGAGAGCCGATAGCCGTCGTCGGAGCGCACCAGGTCACCGGCGGTGACCATGCGGGTCAGCGCGACCCGCAACGTGGTCTCCTTGATGTCGAAATCGGCGCTGAGGCGCAGCAGTTCGGCCGCGGTGGCCCAGGCCGGGTGGGCGCCGAGCAGCACCGAAAGGACCACCGAGCGGGCCGTCATGCGGGGCATCTCAGACCCCCGAGGCTTTTCGCCCGTGGTCGCCGAACGGCTCGTCGCGGTGGCGGACGGCTTCCCGGAAGCCGTGCTCGCGGGCTTCGGCGACAAATCCGTGCCCCTCCGGAGTGTGCCGGGCGATGCCGTCGAACACCGTGCTGACCATCCGGCTGGTCACCACGCCCTGCTGGTAGAGCGCGGTGTTGAGCGCCAGTTTCGCCATGATGAGTTGATTGACCGGGACGGCGGCGATTCGCTGCACCAACCGCTCGGTGCGCTCGTCGAGGTCGTCGGCATCCGGGGCTTCCACCGCCAGGCCCCAGTCGGCGGCCTGGGCCCCGGTGATGCAATCCCCTGTCAGCAGAAGGCGTTTGGCCCGCTGATCGCCGAGGCGGTGCGCCCACAGTCCGGCAGCCGGGATACCCCATACCCGGGTCGGCGGATAGCCGATCTTGGCATCGGCGGCGGCGATCACCTGGTCAGCGTGCAGGGCGATGTCGGTGCCACCGGCGATGCAGTAGCCGTGAATCTTCACCACCGTGGGTTTGTCGGCGTGCATCAGGCTGGCGAACCCGCGCATGAACCGGCTCATCATCTGGTAATCGAGCATCGGATCCCACGGCTGGTTCGGGAGGTGGTTTCTGGCCTGGGTGTGGCCGTCGAGCACCGTCCCCGTGCGGTCCGATCCGAACGACGGACCGTCGGCCATCCCCTCCGCGTAGGCGGACAGGTCGAACCCGGCGCAGAAGCCCGCACCGCGCCCGGACACCACAATGACGTGCACCGCCGGGTCGAGGTCGGCGCGCTCCACGCACGCCGCCAGTTCCGCCGGGGTGGCGGCGACGATCGCATTGCCCCTCTCCGGGCGGTTGAAGGTGATCCGGGCGACCCGATCGGTGACCTCGTAGGTCATCGTGGTCAGGTCCATGACGACCCCCGCGGCGCTTGGGCGAGCCGGGGCCTCATCCCTTCACCAGGGCGCGTTCGATGATGGGTGCCAGATCCAGCCCGGCCGGCAGGGTGCCGAACGCACCACCCCAGTCACCGGCCATCCGGGTGGCCAGGAATGCATCGGCGACCGCCGGGTGGCCGTGCCGCACCAACAGCGAACCCTGCAGGGCCAGGCTGATGTCCTCAGCGACCTTGCGGGCCCGATACTCGATGGTCGCCAGATCAGCCAGACTCGCCTGCAGACCCTCGACGTGGCCGTCAAGCCGGGCGTCCTGGCCGGCGGTGGTGGAGAGCTCGTCGAAGAGCACCTCGACGCATTCCGGCCGGGTGGCCATGGCCCGCAGGGTATCCAGCGCGCTGACGTTGCCGGAGCCTTCCCAGATGCCCATCAGCGGCGCCTCCCGGTACAACCGGGGCATGCCGGACTCCTCGGCGTAGCCGTTGCCGCCCAGGCATTCCATTGCCTCACCGGCGTGCGGTGTGGCCCGCTTGCAGACCCAGTACTTTGAAGCCGCCAGACCGATACGGCGCAACAGGGTCTCGCGCTCGTCGCCGCGGGTCGCGGCATCGGTCGCACCGGCCATCCGCATGGCCACGATGGTGGCAGCCTCGGCCTCCACGGCGAGGTCCGCGATCACGTTGCGCATCAGCGGCTGGTCAATGAGGTAGGCGCCGAACGCTTTCCGGTGCTGGGCGTGGTGGATCGCCCGCATCAGCCCCTGGCGCATGCTGGTGGCGCTGCCCAGCGTGCAGTCCAGCCGGGTGAGGTTGACCATCTCGATGATGGTCGGCACCCCGCGGCCCTCCTCGCCCACCAGCCAGGCGGTGGCGCCGTCGTACTCGATCTCGCTGGAGGCATTCGCGTGGTTGCCGAGCTTGTCCTTCAGTCGCTGTATGAACATCCGGTTGCGGGTCCCGTCCGGCAGGATCCGGGGCAGCATGAAACAGCTCAGCCCGTCCGGGGCCTGGGCGAGCACCAGGAAGATGTCGCCCATCGCCGCGGAGGTGAACCACTTGTGGCCGGTCAGGGTGTAACTGCCGTCCCCGTTGGGGACGGCCTGGGTGGTACCCGCCCGCACATCGGAGCCGCCCTGCTTCTCGGTCATCGACATGCCAGCGGTGATGCCGACCTTGGTGGCCGGGATCTTCAGTTCCGGGTCGTACTCGCGGCTGGTGAGCAGGGGTTCATAGATCGCGGCCAGTTCCGGGTTGTGCCGCAGCGCCGGGACGACGGCGTAGGTCATCGAGATCGGGCAGACGTGGCCGGGTTCGGGAGTCCACACGCTCATCTTGGCCGCGCGCACCACGTGGGCGCCGGGGCGGCCATCGGCCCAGGGCGCCGCGTGCAGGCCGTGGGCGATCGCGGTGCGCATGAGTTCGTGGTATGCCGGGTCATACTCGATCTCGTCGATCCGGTGGCCGTAGCGGTCGTGGCTGTGCAGGATCGGCAGGTTGCGGTCGGCCAGGTCACCCCAGCGCTGTGCGGTGGCACTACCGGCGATGGCACCCAGTTCGGCGACCTCGTCGACGCCCCACCCGCCGCCCTCGCGGATGAGGGCCTCCATCAGCACCGGTGAGGTGGCCGGGTTGTGGTCGAGCAACGGCGGGACCTGGTTGGTGACGACGTGGGTGTCGGGCATATCTCAGTGTTACATTTCACCGACAGTCGCACAAGATACGTAACAGCCTAGAGGTTCTCCCGCAGGAAGGCGATGTCGCTGCGGCGACCCTCGTCGGCGGTCTCGCAGATCACCGGCGCGCCCGCCGCGCGGACCACCGCGACCAGCAATTGCGGGTCGATCTGACCGCTGCCGAAGTTGGCGTGCCGATCGGCGCCCGAACCCGCCGCGTCGCGAGAGTCGTTGCAGTGCAGTAGGTCGATGCGCCCGGTGATCGACATGATCCGCTCGACGGCGTCGATCAACTCCTCCCCGGCGGCCCAGGCGTGGCAGGTGTCCAGGCAGAAGCCGATCCCGGTGTCACCGATGCGATCCCACAACCTAGCGATGGTGTCGAAGTGCCGGGCCATCGCGTGCGTACCGCCGGCGGTGTTCTCCAGGTACACCGGCATGTCGGTCTTCAGCGCGGCGATCGCCTTGGCCCAGCGGTCGATTCCGGCCTCGACGTCCTTGTCGTCGGCGTGCCCGCCGTGCACGATCACCGCCGTCGCGTTGATCTCGGACGCGGCGTCGCAGGTGTCCTGCAGGATCTTGCGGCTCGGGATGCGCACCCGGTTGTTGGCGCTGGCCACATTGATCAGATAGGGGGCGTGCACGTAGATCGGGATCGGTGAGCGGCGCAGCAGGTCGGCGTCCTCGCGCGGCGGGGGTTTCTTCCAACTCTGCGGGTCGCCGAGAAAGAACTGAACGGCGTCGGCCTCGTCCTCCAGCGCCCCCTGCAAGGGGTTGTCGCTGCGCACATGCGAACCGATCAGCACATAACCTGCCTAAACACGTCTAAGAATCTCTCTTGATGTCGAAAAACTCCCCTGCTCCACGGACGATCCGCCGGTCGTTGAATCCCTTGTACCCGTCGTGTTCGACGCGGCGGGACTTCCCCGTCATGTGCAAGAAAGCCTCTCTTTTGGTGAGTGGCCGCTTCTCTTTCGCCACGACCCTACGCGCTACTGCTTGCCATCGGGTTTGTCGATATCCACGAGGAACGTTTTTGTTGGAATGGCTCCGCCAACGAACATGGTCTCGATATCGCTGAACGGAAGTGGGCCCTCATGTGGCCCGGTCCGAGGGAACTCCTAAGAGGCCGCCCAGAATTGCACACTACTGGCTGCTGATAACTCGTTCACCCGATTGAGGTGCTACGTGACGAGCTTAACAGCACACACCGGCAGACCCGACTTGGCTCAAATTAGTGCGCACCGTCGCCGCGGATTTTGAGCAGAGCGGTCCGCAGGTCATCGGGTAGCGGGTCGGCGGCGGTGATGGCGTGCTTGCCGGCTTGGATCGTGATGGTGCGATAGCAGCGTGCGGTGCGGACGAACTTCTTGATGCTCCAACCGGTTTGGGTTTCGATGTGGTGGCTGACGGCCATGGCGGCCAGCACGATGCTCAGGTGGGCTTCGATGGAATCGCGCAGGCGGTGGTAGATCGGGCGGGCTTGCAGGTCGTGCTTGGACATCCGGAAGGCCTTCTCGATCTGCCAGAGGTGAGGTTGGTGGTGTGGCCCTTCCAGCCCGCTAGGACGCGGGTCTTGGCCTCC
>NZ_JBILVF010000237.1:0-3297 GCF_044370595.1 Mycobacterium sp. | reverse complement strand
CGGGCGGCTCACCGTGAGCTGGCGGGGTTGTACCCCGATGTGTTGGTCCGTCGTGCCACGCATCTGGCGGCGGCGGCTGTCGAACCGGATCAGGAGGTAGCCGACCTTCTCGAGCAGGCCGCCCAGCTGTCGATCCGCCGAGGCGGACTTCCGGTGGCCGTCGAGTGGCTGCGCAGGGCTGCCGAACTGAGCACCGATTCGGACCGGCGAACCGCCTTGCTGGCCGAAGCGGTGTTCGTCGCTGCCCGGGCGGGCCGGCCCGGAGAGGTTACGGAACTTGTCGACAGCGCCGAGACCCGCGGAGCCAATTCGGCGAATGCCGCGCTGTTCGCTGCCTACCGCGCGTTTCATGCCGACGGCGAGGTGATCTCAACCCACCGGCGGCTCATTGAAGTGCTGGCAAAGAGCGACACCATCGACGGTAAAACGGTGAACCGGCTGGCCAACCTGCTGCTGTCGATCACCAACTTTGCCGGCGACGCCGAGAAGCGGGAGCGGACCAACGTCGCACTTGCCGCCCTGGGTACGCGAGTGGCGCCGACGATCCTGATGTACCGCACCGGCGTCGACTCCATTGTCAACACCACGAGCGGCATTCGCTCACTGCTCGCTACCTACGCGGAGTTCCTCCCGAAGCTGGAACCGCGCATGGTGATGCTGCTGTCCTTCCCGGCGTACTGCGTCGATGCGATGGCCCAGTTTCGGTATCCACTTGAGCAGGCCTTCACCCAACTCAGCGAACACGGTGCTTCTATCGACGCCATCGAGGGTGGGCGCGTCTTGCTGCTGGACATGATGGCCGGCGGGCACTGGGACCGGGCCGAGAAGGTCGGCGCGCAATGCCTGGAGATGGCCGGTGAGGTACAAGGTAGTGAACTGGTTCGTCACCAGTTGCTCGGCGACCTCGGGGTGTTCGCCGCCTGGCGTGGCGATCTGGAGACCGCGCGCCGCAACGCCGCCGACGTGACGGCCTGGGCGGCGCCGCGGGGGCTGCATCTGCTCGTCGGTGTTGCCCAGCGGATCGCGGTGCGGGTCGCCCTGGCCGAGGCCGATTACGAGACGGCCTATCAGGCGGCCATCGGCATCAGCGCGCCGGGACACTTCCCGCGGCAGAACATTCAAGTGGGCGATGACATGCTCGACTTGGTCGAGGCGCTGATCAACACCGGTCGCGTCGAGGAGGCCCGGGCACACGTGGCCGAGGCGGTGCGGCTGAACCTGGCCGAGGTGTCCCCGCGGGTGGCGGCACTGACCACCGCGATCACCGCGATGACGGCCCCCGACTCCGATGCCGAGGGCCTCTACCAGTCCGCGCTAGGACATCCCGGCATCGCGGATTTTCCCTTCGAGCACGCCAGAATCGCTCTGGCCCATGGCATGTGGCTGCGCCGCCAGTTGCGCCACACCGCGGCGCGCGGCGCGCTCGGGCTCGCCGCGGAGACCTTCGATCGCCTCGGCGCACGGCCCTGGGCCGATCGGGCCGGCGCCGAACTGCGTGCCGCCGGAGCGTCGGTGTCGCGATCCTCCGGCGAACCGGCCACGCTCAGCACCCAGGAACGCCGGATCGCCGACCTCGCCGCCGACGGAAAGTCGAACAAAGAGATCGCCGCTGCGCTCAGTCTGGCCCCGCGCACCGTCGAATCGCACCTGCACCGCGTATTCCGCAAACTGGGCATCACCCGGCGGTCCGCCCTCAACAAAGCCCTGCGCGAACACGCGTAGTCATCCGGCATCGTACTCGGTGCTGCCGCGGTGAATTTAAGTGTTTTCCTGGAATCGGAGAAGGGTCCTTAGTCCCTAGAGTTCATTTGCTCCGGGCCCTGTTCCGGTTCGCATTTCGCCGCATTCGCGCTTGCCGGGGGGAGACCCCCTCGAAGGCTCTGGAGGGACTCATGTCTGCTGATTTGTCGTCGTCGGTTGATCGGGTGCTGGACCAGGGTGGTCGCCGTGAGGTGCGGCCGATTGAGTTCCGGCGGGTGATGCCGGAGCCGTCGGGGTCGGTGTGTGCCCGGTACGTGGGTCGGGTGGGTGCGTTGGCCGTGGCTCTGGGGGTGGGGGCCGCGGTGGTGTCGATGCCGGTGGCGTTTGCTGATCGGCAGGGTTCTGACGGGTCGACGGGCTCCTCGTCGTCGGGGTCCTCGGAGGCTTCGTCGGTGGGTTCGGGGCGTGGGTCGCGGACCGGCGCACGTGGTGGCGTGAGTTCCCCGGCATCGGCACCGTCCTCTGTTCCGGATGGTGCGGATTCGCCGGCGGTGACCTCGTCGCGTGGCCGCTCTTCGTCCTCGGCCGATAACGCGGGTGCCGAATCGGGTCGCGGTTCCGCGGCGCCGGTGGTACCGGTCGTGCCGGTCGGTGGTTCGGGTGGGCGGTCCGGTGGCGCCGAGTCGGGTTCTGAGGGTGGCGTGCCGGCGGCGTCGGCGACCCCGGTCCGCGCTGGA
The DNA here is from genome assembly GCF_044370595.1 of Mycobacterium sp. GTDB lineage: Bacteria > Actinomycetota > Actinomycetes > Mycobacteriales > Mycobacteriaceae > Mycobacterium. The sequence continues at coordinate 859 of NZ_JBILVF010000237.1, read as the reverse complement.
GGCGGGCGTGGTGAGGTCGCGGTGGGTTCGGCGCCGGTGTTGGCGGTTGGCAACGATTCCCCGGCCCGGGCCGCGGCCGCGGCGGCGGTTCCCGCGGCGTCGGTGACGGTGAGCGCCCCGATGTCGGTGGTCTCGGGTGCGGCAGGTGCGGCGTCGGTGCCGGTGGCGGCGGCGGCTGCGGCGGCGGCGCCGGTGATGTCGGCGGCTCCGGCGGCGGCTACGGGTGTGGTGGGTTCGTTGGGTGCGGGGTTGTTGGCGTGGTTGTCCGGGGGGGCCGGTGATGGTGTGCCGGGGGCGGCGCCGTTGGCGTGGGCGGCGTTGGCGGCTGCACGCCGTGAGCTGAATGGTTCGGGTGGGACCAAAGCGGCGGCGTCGACGACCGGTAGTGGTCAGTTGTTCGGGGGGTGGGGTGCGGGGTTGTTGACCGGGCCGGTGAAGTTGTTCGGTGATGGCACCGCCGCTAACCCGAATGCGGGTTTGTTGTTCGGTAATGGCTACTCCTACACCTCCTATGAGGGTGCGTGCGCCAGTGGTGCATGCACTGGCGGCCGGGCGGGGTTGCTGTTGGGCAATGGTGGTGGTGGTTTCGCTGGTGGTGATGGCGGTGACGGCGGCCTGTTGTTCGGTGATGGTGGTGCTGGCGGTGACGGGTCGGTGTTGGTCAACAACGGCCGGGGCGGTAACGGCGGTAAGGCCGGGCTGTTGTGGGGCAATGGTGGTCGGGGTGGGGCCGGGGTGTACGTGGCGGTTGCGGATCGTTCGTTCGCCGGGATTGGTGCGCGGGCCGCGGCGGACGGTGCGCCGTCGGGGGTGCCTTCCGGTGCCGGTGGTAACGGTGCGGATGCGGGGATCCTCGGCG
>NZ_JBILVF010000102.1:0-12088 GCF_044370595.1 Mycobacterium sp. | reverse complement strand
CGAGTCCTTCAGGGACAGACCCAACTGGTGCAGCTTGATCTTCACCTCGTCGATGGACTTCTGTCCGAAGTTGCGGATGTCCAGTAGATCGGACTCGGTACGGGCGACCAGTTCGCCGACGGTGTGCACACCCTCGCGCTTGAGACAGTTGTAGGAGCGCACGGTCAGGTCCAGATCGTCGATCGGCAGCGCGAAGGCGGCGATGTGATCGGCCTCGGCGGGCGAGGGGCCGATCTCAATGCCCTCGGCCTCGATGTTGAGTTCCCTTGCGAGCCCGAACAATTCGACGAGGGTCTTGCCGGCCGAGGCCAGCGCGTCACGCGGACTGATGGAGTTCTTGGTCTCCACGTCCAGGATCAGCTTGTCGAAGTCGGTGCGCTGCTCGACGCGGGTGGCCTCGACCTTGTAGGTCACCTTCAGCACCGGCGAGTAGATGGAATCGACGGGGATACGACCGATTTCGGCGCCGGAGGCCTTGTTCATCACCGCCGGCACGTATCCCCGGCCCCGCTCGACGACGAGTTCGATCTCGAGCTTGCCCTTGTCGTTCAGCGTCGCGATGTGCGTATCGGGGTTGTGCACGCTGACCCCGGCCGGCGGCACGATGTCACCGGCGGTGACGGTGCCCGGACCCTGCTTACGCAGATACATGGTGACCGGCTCGTCCTCGTCGGAGGAGACGACCAGACCCTTGAGGTTGAGGATGATGTCGGTGACATCCTCCTTGACGCCCGGCACGGTGGTGAACTCGTGCAGCACACCGTCGATGCGGATGCTCGTCACTGCCGCCCCCGGGATGGAGGACAGCAGGGTCCGGCGCAGCGAATTGCCCAGGGTGTAGCCGAATCCCGGCTCCAGCGGCTCGATGATGAACTGGGAACGGTTCTCGGCAAGGGTCTCTTCGGACAGTGTGGGTCGCTGGGAGATCAGCATGGTTTTCTTCCATCTCCTTCTCGGCACCCGCTATTTGATGCCGTCGGGGGGTACTCGGGGGCGGCGCCCCAGAGAGAGGGGTTACTTGGAGTAGAACTCGACGATTAGCTGCTCGGTGAGCGGCACGTCGATCTGCGCACGGTCGGGCAACTGGTGCACCAGGATGCGCTGCCGTTCGCCGACCACCTGGAGCCAGGCCGGGAGTGGGCGGTCACCCGCGGTCTCCCGAGAGATCTGGAACGGAACGGTGTTCAGCGAGTTGTTACGGACGTCGATGATGTCGTATTGCGACACCCGGTAGCTGGGCACGTTGACCTTCACACCGTTGACGGTGAAGTGGCCGTGGCTGACGAGTTGGCGGGCCATCCGCCGGGTCCGGGCAAGGCCGGCGCGGTAGACGACGTTGTCCAGCCGGCTCTCCAGGATGCGCAGCAGGTTCTCGCCGGTCTTGCCGGACTGGCGATTCGCCTCTTCGTAGTAGCGGCGGAACTGCTTCTCCATGACACCGTAGGTGAAGCGGGCTTTCTGCTTCTCCTGCAGCTGTGTGCGGTATTCGCTCTCCTTGATCCGCGCGCGGCCGTGCTGACCGGGCGGGTAGGGGCGCTTCTCGAACGACTGGTCGGCGCCGACGAGGTCGACACCCAGCCGGCGTGATTTGCGGGTGGAAGGTCCGGTGTAGCGAGCCATGTGTTAAGTCCTCCTAGACCCGGCGCCGCTTGGGCGGACGGCAGCCGTTGTGCGGCTGCGGGGTGACATCGGAAATCGCGCCCACCTCCAGGCCTGCGGCCTGCAGCGAGCGGATGGCGGTCTCACGGCCCGAGCCCGGCCCCTTGACGAAGACGTCGACCTTCTTGACCCCGTGCTCCTGGGCCTTGCGGGCGGCGTTCTCGGCGGCGAGTTGCGCGGCGAACGGCGTCGACTTGCGGGAGCCCTTGAAGCCGACGTGGCCCGAGGATGCCCAGGCGATGACGTTGCCCTGCGGGTCGGTGATCGACACGATCGTGTTGTTGAACGTGCTCTTGATGTGGGCGGCGCCGTGCGGGACGTTCTTCTTTTCCCGGCGGCGGGTGGTCTTGCCCTTCTTGGCGCCGGAGGCGGCCTTCTTCGGAGGTGCCATGGTTACTTAGCCTTCTTCTTACCGGCGATGGTGCGCTTCGGGCCCTTGCGGGTGCGCGCATTGGTCTTGGTCCGCTGGCCGCGCACCGGCAGTCCGCGACGGTGCCGCAGGCCCTGGTAGCAGCCGATTTCGATCTTGCGGCGGATATCGGCCTGAACCTCGCGGCGCAGATCGCCCTCCACTTTGAGGCTGGCCTCGATGTATTCGCGGAGCTGGGTCAGCTGGTCGTCGGTGAGGTCCTTGCTGCGCAGGTCCCGGTCGATGCCGGTCGCCGCGAGGATCTCCTGGGAGCGGGTACGGCCGATGCCGTAGATGTAGGTCAGCGCGATCTCCATGCGCTTATCGCGCGGGAGATCCACGCCCACTAGACGTGCCACAGGGCTGTATTCCTTCTTCTAGGCGGAGGTGTCGTTCCCAGACCGTTCCCGTCGTGCCCCAATGATCTGGTGGGCGCTGCCGGGGTCCGGCCTCCGTTCCGGACGTGGGCACCCGGTCAGTCCGGGTGGTGGTTCTGGGAGGTCTGCATTCAGTTGTGTCGGGGCTAGTGCGTCTGAGCGGTTCTAGCCTTGGCGCTGCTTGTGGCGTGGATCGGAGCAGATCACCATGACCCGCCCATGCCGGCGGATCACCCTGCACTTATCGCAGATCGGCTTGACGCTCGGGTTCACCTTCACGGCTTGTTGATCCTGTTCTTCCTGGTCGATCGGAGAATGCGGGCTGGTTACTTGTACCGGTAGACGATTCGGCCCCGGGTGAGGTCATAGGGGGAAAGCTCCACCACGACCCGGTCCTCGGGCAGGATGCGGATGTAGTGCTGCCGCATCTTGCCGCTGATGTGGGCCAGCACCTTGTGGCCGTTTTCCAGCTCAATGCGAAACATCGCATTGGGCAGGGGCTCGACCACTCGGCCCTCGACCTCGATGGCACCGTCTTTTTTGCCCATATCCTCACTAGATCCTGCTTGTGTGATGGGCAGCATTCGCCCGACTTCGAAACGTGGGAAGTTCCCGGACTGGGCGGAAGTTCCCAGGCTAGGCACGCAAGAGCCGGCGCGAGCACCGCACCGTGGCTCCACGATACTCGCATTCCCGCCGTGCTCCAAAATGCGCATACAGGTCCCAGCGACGCCCGACACGGGGCAATCGGTCCGATAAGCACGAGGCAATCAGCCCGATAGGGTGGCCCGATGCGGCTGCTGGTCACCGGCGGCGCCGGATTCATCGGCGCCAACTTCGTCCACCGCACGGTCGAGCAGCGCCCCGACGTCACCGTGACGGTGCTCGATGCGATGACCTACGCCGGCAGCCGGGAGTCGCTCACCGGGCTCGACGAGGCGATTCGGCTCGTCGAAGGCGATGTCACCGACACCGGTCTGATTGACCGCCTCGTCGCCGAGTCCGATGCGGTGGTGCATTTCGCCGCCGAAACCCACGTCGACAACTCCCTGGCCGACCCGGAACCATTCCTGCACAGCAATATCGTCGGAACGTTCTCGGTGCTGGAGGCGGTCCGCCGCCACGGGGTCCGGTTGCATCACATCTCCACCGACGAGGTCTACGGAGATTTACCCCTCGATCTCCCCCGCGGCGCAGCGACCAAGTTCACCGAGTCCACGTCCTACAACCCGTCGAGTCCCTACGCGGCCACCAAGGCCTCGGCGGATCATCTGGTGCGCGCGTGGGTGCGATCGTTTGGCGTCAGAGCGACGATCTCGAACTGCTCGAACAACTACGGGCCGTTCCAGCACGTCGAGAAGTTCATTCCGCGGCAGATCACCAACGTGCTGACCGGCCGACGGCCGAAGTTGTACGGGGCGGGCACCAACGTGCGGGACTGGATTCATGTCGATGACCACAACGCGGCGGTATGGCGGATTCTCGAGCGCGGCGAGCCGGGGCAGACCTACCTCGTCGGCGCCGACGGCGAACGCGACAACCTGTCGGTGCTGCGGCTCATCCTGACGCTGATGGGACGGGATCCCGACGACTTCGACCACGTGACCGACCGGGCCGGACACGACCTGCGCTACGCGATCGACGCCTCGACGCTGCGCACCGAGCTGGGCTGGCAGCCGCAACACACCGACCTCGCCGACGGCCTGCCGGCCACCATCGACTGGTACCGCGACAACGAGTGGTGGTGGGCTCCGCTGAAGTCCCAGGTCGAAGCCCGCTACGCCGAACGGGGTCAGTAACGATGGGTTTCCGCGAGTTAGCCGTGCCCGGTGCGTGGGAGATCACCCCGACCCTGCACAACGACAGCCGCGGCACATTCAGCGAATGGTTCACCGACAGCGCTTTCACCGAGATGACCGGCCACCGATTGGACCTGCGTCAGGCCAACTGCTCGGTGTCGGCCGCCGGGGTGCTGCGTGGTCTGCACTTCGCCCAACTGCCACCCGGCCAGGCCAAATACGTCACCTGCGTCCGGGGTGCGGTCTTCGACGTCGTCGTCGATATCCGGCTGGGCTCGCCCACTTTCGGCCAGTGGGACTCGGTGCTGCTGGACGACGTGTCCCGCCGGTCGACCTATATGGCCGAGGGACTGGCGCACGGCTTCCTCGCACTGCAGGACGACACGACGGTGATGTATCTCTGTTCGGCGCCGTACACCCCGCACCGTGAGCACACCATTTCCGCCCTCGACCCGGCCATCGGCATCGAGTGGCCGTGGCCGGCGTCTGGGCTTGTGCTGTCTGACCGGGATGACGCCGCACCGTCCCTGGATGAGGTGCGCACGGCCGGACTGCTGCCGACCTGGGACGAGGCGCGAAGCCGCCACGCTGGGCCGCCCCGTCCGTAGGGCCGGCTCAGAGCCCTTGCGCGGCCGGACGCTCCATTACTAGGATATGCAAGTATCCCCGTTCTTTACGCCCGAAGGCAGTCTCATGACACAGCAGATCCAGCACTTCATCGACGGTCGGCGCAGCGCGCTGGCCAGTACCCGTACCGCCGATGTGTACAACCCCAGCACCGGGACGGTGCAGGCCCAGGTGCTCCTGGCCTCGGCCGCCGATGTCGACACCGCGGTGGCCTCAGCCGTTGCGGCCCAACAGGAGTGGGCAGCCTGGAATCCGCAACGACGCGCCCGGGTTCTGATGAAGTTCATCGAACTGGTGAACGCCAACGCCGACGAGATCGCCGAAATGCTCTCCCTGGAGCATGGCAAGACTCTTCCCGATTCACTCGGCGACATCCAGCGCGGCATCGAGGTCATCGAGTTCGCCACCGGGATTCCGCACCTGATGAAGGGTGAGTTCACCGAGAACGCCGGACCCGGCATCGACGTCTACTCGATCCGCCAGCCGCTCGGCGTGGTCTGCGGGATCACCCCGTTCAACTTCCCGGCGATGATCCCGCTCTGGAAGGCCGGCCCGGCTCTGGCGTGCGGCAACGCATTCATCCTCAAGCCCTCCGAACGCGACCCGTCGGTGCCGCTGCGGCTGGCCGAGTTGTTCATCGAGGCCGGTCTGCCGCCGGGGGTGTTCCAAGTGGTGCAGGGCGACAAGGAGGCGGTCGACGCGCTGCTCGAGCACCCCGACATCAAGGCCTACGGGTTCGTCGGCAGCTCGGACATCGCCCAGTACATCTACGCACGCGCGGCCGCGGGCGGGAAGCGGGCGCAGTGTTTCGGCGGGGCGAAGAACCACATGATCGTCATGCCCGACTCCGATTTGGACCAGGCCATCGACGCGCTCGTCGGCGCCGGTTACGGCAGCGCCGGTGAGCGCTGCATGGCCATCAGCATCGCCGTCGCGGTAGGCGAGGAAACCGCGGACCGTCTGCGTAACCGTCTGGCTGAACGGGTCGAGCACCTGCGGGTGGGCCATAGTCTGGATCCCAAGGCCGATTACGGGCCGCTGGTCACCGAGGCGGCGCTCGAGCGGGTCCGTGGCTACATCGACGCCGGTGTGGCCGAGGGGGCTGAGATCGTGGTCGACGGCCGCGAAAAGAGCAGCGACGAACTCACTTTCGGTGACGAGAGCCTCGAGGGCGGTTTCTTCATCGGCCCCACCCTGTTCGACCGCGTCACCCCGGAGATGTCGATCTACACCGACGAGATCTTCGGGCCGGTGGTGTGCATCGTGCGGGTCAAGAACTACGAGGAGGCCCTGCGGCTTCCCAACGAGCACCAGTACGGCAACGGTGTAGCGATCTTCACCCGCGACGGCGACACCGCGCGCGACTTCGTCTCCCGGGTCCAGGTGGGCATGGTGGGCGTCAACGTGCCGATCCCGGTCCCGGTGGCCTACCACACCTTCGGCGGGTGGAAGCGCTCCGGTTTCGGCGACCTCAACCAGCACGGCCCGGCGGCGATCCAGTTCTACACCAAGGTGAAAACCATCACCGAACGCTGGCCGTCGGGCATCAAGGACGGCGCCGAATTCGTCATCCCGACGATGAAGTAGGACAGACAGTGAACTTCACCATGATGGACGACGACGAGCGGGTTATCGCCGACACCGCGGCTGCGTTCGCCGCCAAACACCTTGCCCCCTTTGCCCTGGAATGGGACAAGACCAAACACTTCCCGGTCGACGTGCTGCGCGAGTCAGCACAACTCGGCATGGGTGCCATCTACTGCGGCGAGGATGTCGGCGGCAGCGGGTTGCGCCGCTTGGACGCGGTGCGGATCTTTGAACAACTCGCGGTCGCAGATCCGGTGATCTCCTCGTTCATCTCGATCCACAACATGTGCGCCTGGATGATCGACTCCTACGGCACTGCCGAACAACGCAAATCGTGGGTGCCCCGACTGGCGTCGATGGAGCTGATCGCCAGCTACTGCCTGACCGAACCCGGCGCCGGGTCGGACGCTGCGGCGTTGCGCACCAAGGCGGTTCGGGACGGCGACCATTACGTCCTCGATGGTGTCAAGCAGTTCATCTCCGGTGCCGGCGCCTCCGACGTATACGTGGTGATGGCTCGCACCGGTGCCGAGGGCCCACGCGGCATTTCAGCGTTCATCGTCGAGAAGGGCACTCCGGGGCTCAGTTTCGGCGCCAACGAGGAGAAGATGGGCTGGAACGCCCAACCCACCGCCCAGGTGGTGCTCGAGGGCGTGCGGGTACCGACCGAGGCACTGCTCGGCGGGCCCGAGGCGGAGGGCACCGGCTTCGGCATCGCGATGAGCGGCCTCAACGGCGGCAGGCTCAACATCGCCGCCTGCTCACTCGGCGGCGCTCAGTCCGCCTACGACAAAGCCGCGAGTTACCTGGTGGACCGGCAGGCATTCGGTTCCGCGCTGATCGACGAGCCGACGATCCGGTTCGCGTTGGCGGATATGGCATGCGCCCTGGAAACCTCCCGACTGCTGCTGTGGCGGGCGGCCAGCGCACTGGATGACGATGAGCCCGACAAGGTCACGCTATGCGCCATGGCGAAACTGCATGTCACCGACGCGTGTTTCGACGTCGCCGACCGGGCGCTGCAACTACTCGGGGGGTACGGCTATCTGCGCGAATACGGCTTGGAGAAGATCGTCCGCGACCTGCGGGTGCACCGCATCCTGGAGGGCACCAACGAGATCATGCGCGTGGTGATCGGCCGTGCAGAGGCCACCAAAGCCCGCGCCGGGGCATGACAGTCAGATCGCAGAGGAGACAACCATGACCACGATCGCGATCCTCGGCTTGGGGAATATGGGCACGCCGATGGCGGGAAATCTGGTCAACGCCGGATACACCGTGCGCGGGTTCGACCCCGTCCCGGCCGCCCGGGAGGCCGCCGCCGCCAAGGGTGTCGCCGTCTTCGACAGCGGGCCCGACGCGGTCCAGGGCGCCGAGGTGGTGATCACCATGCTGCCCAACGGGACTCTGGTCAAGGAGTGCTACGCAGAAGTCATGCCGGCCGCGAACCAGGGGGCGCTGTTCATCGACAGTTCCACCATCGCCGTCAGCGACGCCCGCCAGATCAACGGCTACGCGGCCGAACGTGGCTTCGCTCAACTCGACGCCCCCGTCTCCGGCGGGGTCAAGGGCGCGGTCGCCGGAACGCTGGCGTTCATGGTCGGCGGGGACGCCGCAGCACTGGAGCAGGGCCGCCCGGTGCTGGAAGCCATGGCGGGCAAGATCATTCACTGCGGGAAATCCGGTGCCGGCCAAGCCGCCAAGTTGTGCAACAACATGCTGTTGGCTGTGCAGCAGATCGCCGTCGGTGAGGCGTTCGTACTGGCCGAGAAACTCGGATTGTCCCCCCAGTCGCTGTTCGACGTCGTCACCGGCGCCACCGGCAACTGCTGGGCCGTGCACACCAACTGCCCGGTAGCCGGCCCTGTCCCCACCTCACCAGCCAACAACGCGTTCAAGCCCGGGTTCGCCACCGCCCTGATGAACAAAGACCTCAGCCTGGCGATGGATGCAGTGGCCTCCACCGGCGCATCAGCACCATTGGGCAGCCACGCCGCCCAGATCTACGCCCGCTTCGCCGAGGAGCACGCCGACCTCGACTTCAGCGCGGTGATCGAAACGCTGCGCTGACGCCGGGCATGACGCCGCCGGACCGACCCGACCCGATCGCCGCGGCGCGGACCAACTGGGTGCGCGGAGGCTGGGGGGAGGTCGCGGACGGCATGGTCGCAGTGACGTCGGTGATGCGGGCCCACCAGATACTGCTAGCCCGGGTGGAGACCGCCCTGCGGCCCTACGACCTCAGTTTCTCCCGGTTCGAACTGCTCCGCCTGCTGGCGTTCAGCCGCACCGGCGCACTGCCCATCACCAAGGCCTCCGACCGGCTCCAGGTCCACGTCACCAGCGTCACGCATGCCATCCGCAGGCTGGAGGCCGACGGGCTGGTCACCCGCATCCCGCACCCCACCGACGGCCGCACCACCCTGGTGCAGATCACCGCACTGGGGCGTTCCACGGTCGAGGACGCCACCGTGACGTTGAACCAGCAGGTGTTCGCCGATATCGGGATGTCGGAGAACCAGGCGCACGCACTGGTCGAGGCAATCGAGGCGCTGCGCCGGCACGCCGGCGACTTCTGACGAGCCCGTCCGCTCAGAGGGTGAGGATTCGCGGGCCGTCGTCGGTGACGGCGACGGTGTGTTCCCAGTGCGCGGCGCGGGAGCCGTCGGTGGTGACGACGGTCCACTCGTCGTCGAGGATGCGAGTCCGGGTGGTTCCCAGCGTCAGCATCGGCTCGATCGCCAGCACCGATCCGGTGACCAGCAGCGGACCGCGGCCCGGTTGGCCTTCGTTGGGCAGGAACGGGTCCATATGCATCCGCTGTCCGATGCCGTGGCCACCGTAGCCGGCCACGATCCCGTAGCGACGGCCGTGCGCCCGTTCGGCGGCGCGGGTGCCGTTCTCGATGGCGTGCGACACGTCGGTCAGCCGGCTTCCCGGCACCATGGCCGCGATACCGGCCTCCATCGCGTGGCGGGTGGCCTCCGAGAGCGCCTCATCAGCGGGGATCAGCGCACCGACACCGAAGGTGACGGCGGCGTCGCCGTGCCAGCCGTCGATGATGGCGCCGCAGTCGATCGACACCAGGTCCCCGAGTGCCAGCACCTCATCGGCAGTCGGGATGCCGTGCACGACCCGGTCGTTGACCGACGAGCAGATGCTCGCCGGATAGCCGTGGTAGCCCAGGAAGGACGGTGTCCCCCCGGCCTGCCGGATCACACTTTCGGCGGCCTCATCGAGATCCTTGGTGGAGACCCCGGGCGCGGCGATCCGCTGTACCTCGCGCAGCGCCGCAGCGACCACCGAACCTGCCGCGGCCATCGCGTCGAGTTCACCGGCGGTGCGGGCCGGGACCGTCTTACGGCTGCGCAGCCCGGGAAGGGACACCATCCAGCGTCAGCGGCCGAGCAGGTGCAGGGCGCGCTCGAACACTTCGTCGAGGCTGCCGACAGCATCGACTGTTGCCAGCTCGTGCTCGTTCTCGTAGTAGCTCAGCAGCGGGGCGGTCTCGTCGCGGTAGACCCGGAACCGGTTGCGGATCACGTCTTCGGTGTCGTCGGCGCGGCCCCGGCTCATGAGCCGGTCGATGAGCACCTCTTCGGGGACCCGCAGTTCGAGAACGGCGTCGAGTTTGAGGCCGCGCCGCTCCAGCATGTCGTGCAGGGCCTCAGCCTGATCGATGGTGCGCGGGAAGCCGTCGAGGATGAACCCGCCGTTCACATCGTCGGCGTCGAGCCGGTCGTCGACCAGGTCGTTGGTCAGGCTGGTGGGCACCAGTTCACCCGCGTCGAGGAAATGCTTGGCTCGCACACCCAACGGCGTGCCGGTACTGATGTTGTGCCGGAACAGCTCACCGGTGGAAATGTGCGGAACGCCCAGTTTCTCGGCCAGCCTGACCGCCTGAGTGCCCTTGCCCGCCCCCGGCGGGCCTAACAGGACGACTCTCACTTCAGGAACCCTTCGTAGTTGCGCTGCATCAACTGGCTCTCGATCTGCTTCACGGTGTCCAGGCCGACGCCGATCATGATCAGCACCGCGGTACCCCCGAAAGGCAGATTCTGAACGCTACCGCTGTTGCCGATCTGGAGGAACAGGTTCGGCAACACAGCGATCACGCCCAGGTAGATGGAGCCCGGAAGGGTGATCCGGTTCAGCACATAACTCAAGTAGTCGGCGGTGGGCTTACCCGGGCGGATGCCCGGGATGAACCCACCGAACTTCTTCATCTCATCGGCCCGCTCTTCGGGGTTGAACGTGATCGAGACGTAGAAGTAAGTGAAGAAGATGATCAGCGCAAAGTAGACGACCACGTAGGTGGGGTCGGCCGGATTGGTCAGGTGGTCGGCGACGAAGCGGTCCCACCAGGTGTTGCCGGGCTCGCTGCGGCCGCTCTGGATCAGCTGGGTGATCAGGTTCGGGATGTAGATCAGCGAGGAGGCGAAGATGACCGGGATGACGCCGGCCTGGTTTACCTTCAGCGGCAGGTAGGTCGACGTTCCGCCGTACATGCGACGGCCCACCATGCGCTTGGCGTACTGGACGGGGATTCGCCGCTGGCCCTGCTCGACGAACACCACGCCGATGATGATCAGCAACGTCGCGGCACACACCGCGGCGAACACCGGGCCGCCGCGGTTGTCCAGGATGGATTTGCCCTCGGCCGGTATCGCCGCGGCGATACCGGCGAAGATCAGCAGCGACATGCCGTTGCCGACGCCGCGTTCGGTGACCAGCTCACCCATCCACATCACCAGCGCCGCACCCGCCGTCATGACCAGCACGATGATCACCAGGGAGAAGATCGACTTGTCGTCGAGGATTTCCACCGAGCAGTTCTGCAGCAGCCCGCCGTTGGCGGCCAGCGCCACGATGCTGGTGGCCTGCAGGACAGCCAGCGCTATCGACAGATAACGGGTGTACTGCGTCATCTTGGCCTGACCTGCTTGTCCTTCTTTGCGCAATTCCTCGAAGCGCGGAATGACCACGGTCAGCAGCTGCACGATGATGCTGGCGGTGATGTAGGGCATGACACCGACGGCGAACACCGACAATTGCAGCAGGGCACCGCCGGAGAACAGGTTGATCAGCGAGTAGATCTGCGCGCCCGCGCCGCCACTGACTTCTTCAATGCACTGCTGGACGTTGCCGTAGTCAACGCCGGGCGACGGCAGGGTGGCGCCGGCCCGGTAGAGGATCACCATGGCCAGGGTGAAGAGGATTTTCCGCCTCAGATCGGCCGTCCGGAGCGACGAGATGAAAGCCGAAAGCACTCTTCCTCCTGGGCAGCCGGACTGTGCGCGCGGCGTGCCGATGGGGCTGGCCTGGCCAGCGTTGGCGGTAATTTCGTCAGCGCGCGCGGAGCACGCTCACCAATCTAGGAGGTTAACAGTTCCCCCTGGCTGGGCGGGAATCGTCTGCCCCGCCGACACCAAAGAAGTCTGTCTCATCCACTGGACCGGTGCTTAGGTCGGGTTCAGGGGGTGCCGGGGGTGCCGGGGGTGCCGTTGACCGCGACCGCCGACGGGCCCAGCGCGACCGCTTCCCCACCGTCCCCACCGGACCCACCATCACCACCGGGTGCGGCGTCACCGCCGTCCCCGCCGTCACCACCCTCCGCGCGCACCCCGATC
>NZ_JBILVF010000236.1:0-3306 GCF_044370595.1 Mycobacterium sp. | reverse complement strand
CTTGTCCGGCCATGCGAAGTCCAGCCTGCGCAGCTGTCCAGCCGAGTCGATGACTTCGTACTGGAGAACCGGCGCGGGCAGGCCGCCGTCGATCATCACCAGGCGCGCCTCGCTCTCCATCGGCGACTCTGCTCGAGGATCGGCAATGGCAAGTAGTGCCCGCACTTTCACGATGCCTCTGCGCCCCGACTGCGCCCGCACGGCCTTCTCGAGACCGGCTGCACTGCAGTGTCCGGATCGCAACGCGGCATCGAGGGTGGCCAGCGCACGGCGCCGAGACAGCGCGCGTGCCACCTCGATGGCCGTCCATGACGGGGTTGTCATCGGCCGCCCCGAAACCAGTGACATCGGCGCTCCCTCCCGGCGGTGGACCACCAGCCCGGCGGCCGATCGGATCTGATGCCCCATCGGGTTGAGCACATGAACTTCGGCGGTGTTCTCCGTGTCGAAACCGTAGGCGGCCGCAGCAGTACCGAGACATACCGCCACCACCTCGTTGCAGGTGAGGTCCAGTCCCCGAAGTCGCTGGGCGGTACCCGTGCCGCCGCAGCTGTACACCCCGTGCCAAATGCGCTCGAGTGCGGTGCAATCCAGCATCATCTCCAGGTGCCGACGACTCACGACTCTCAGGATCTGTGCGGTGGTCGCGACACCGCCTTGCAGTTCGAACAACGCTGAGAGTTCCGGATGCACGCCCGAAATGGTCGCTGGGCGGACCGCTTCCTGGAAAGCCACGCCTGTGGACAACCCAGCGTGCACAAACAGCGCACCTGCCTCGGCGTGTTGGTGTCCCGACACGCACGCTCGCCCCGGGGGCTGGGGGCTGGGGGGCTGGGGGCCGGGATAAGGGGGCCGGGCGTGGCAGGGGAGGGCGCTACGCCGTGTCCATTACCCCGGTCGCAGACTGCGCCCGCTGCTCGTAGTCGGCACGGGCCGCGTTGTCCAACTCCAGGAACACCCGGTCGGTACCGGTCTTCGCCGACAGCCACCGCCGGCCGCGTGGCGGCAGGAAGGCGGTCGCAGCGGCGATGAACCGCATCGGGTACGGCACTGCCACAGCGGTTTTCGGTTTGTCAAGGGTCCCTACGACGGCGGCGGCGATGTCCTCGGGCTCCACCGGCCTGATCGTTCCGCCGGTGCGGGTGCCGGAAATCAGTTCGGTGTTGGTGAACGTCGGCATCACACAGCTCACCTCGACGCCCAGTGGGGCGTACTCATCGGCCAGCGCTGTCGAGAGGCCCACAACCGCGAACTTCGTTCCGGCATAAAGTGCCTGGCCGGGCACGGCCAGCATGCCGGCGACCGAGGCGATGTTGACGATGTGCCCCCGGCGGCGCTTGACCATCTCGGGCAGCACCAGCCGGCAACCGTTGATCACGCCGTAGACATTCACCTCGATGGCGCTACGGATGGCCTGCTCGGTGTGATCCAGAAAGGGGCCGACGGGCATGACGCCGGCGTTGTTGATCAGAACATCGACGTGCCCGCCGCCGTCGGCGCGGGCCTTATCCAGAAACGTCGAGAACGACTCCGCGTCGGTCACGTCGAGGGGATGACCGGACACCGGGCCGAGGGCGCCCAGTTTCGCGACGGCCGACTCGCCGAGGGCGACGTCCCGGTCGCCGATCACCACCCGGGCCCCGCGGGCCAGCAACGCCTCGGCAGTGGCGAAGCCGATGCCGCGGGCAGCGCCGGTGATGGCGATAGTCGCGCCCCTGATGTTGTCCACCCGGTTGATCTTGGTCACGAGATCGAACCTTAGGCGCGGGCCTGCCGGACGGCGTCGCGGATGGCACCGACCCACACATCGCCGTGGCCGGGGATCAGCGTATCGGTGCCGGCGCCGGCCAGGACCTCCAGGCTGCGTCGGCATTCCGATTCGCTGTGGTGGAACATCGACGGCAGCAATTGCGGCCCATTGCGCTCGAGCAGGGGATGTCCGGTGACCAGGGCGTCGCCGCTCACCAGCACGCGATCGACGACGTAGGAGCAGTGTCCGCTGGTGTGGCCCGGGGTGGGCAGTGCGGTGGGTCTTCCCGGCAGCCCGGCGGCGATGTCATCGCGCAGCGGCTGAACCGTCGGGATGCCCTCGCGTACCAGACCGCCTTTGCGGGCAACCTCCAACGACCAGGCCAGCCAGCGCGGCCGCCAGGCTTTACTGGCCAGCGCCATCGGTGAGACCTGTTCGAGATAGTCGCGTTTGGCGTGCCCCACTTCACCGGGATGGCAGTACACCGGGGTGTTGTGGGTGTTGGCGAACCAGATTGCGGCGCCGAGGTGATCGATGTGGGCGTGGGTCAGCAGGATCGCGCGGACATCCGCCGGGCCGAACCCGAGGGTGTTCAGCGACCGTAGAACGTCGTCGCGGCTGCCGGGAAACCCTGCGTCGATGAGCATGACACCGGAATCGCCGCTGACCAGTGTCCAGTTCACCAGCGGGGTTCGGGCGAGATGAACGTGGGCGGTGACGGCGGTCAGCACCGGGGGCATCGTCTGAGTGTAGGAACCACCTTGGGCCCGCAATCGTCCTAGCGGTCATCGGCGTTCAGCAGGATTGAGCGAATCTGGTTATCAAACTTGCGATCGCGCGACTCCAGATGGCTGAATCGGCCGAAGAACCGGACCCGGGACGGCATGGCGGGCGGCCCAGAAGAGGGCCGATCGGGCAGCGCTGAACGTTTCGTGACAATTCGGCGAAGCAGTCGACACTGACCGCCAGTGGAGTAGAAACAACAGTGTGGCGGAATTGAAACTGGGATATAAGGCGTCGGCGGAACAGTTCTCCCCGCGCGAACTGGTCGAACTCGGTGTGCTCGCCGAAGAGCACGGCATGGACAGCGCTTCGGTGAGCGATCACTTCAATCCGTGGCGCCACGAGGGCGGACACTCCCCGTTCGCTCTGGCATGGATGACGGCGGTCGGCGAGCGCACCAAGCACATCGTCCTGGGCACCTCGGTGCTCACCCCGACGTTCCGCTACAACCCGGCAGTCATCGCGCAGGCCTTCGCCACCATGGGCTGCCTGTACCCCGGTCGCGTCTTTCTCGGCGTGGGCACCGGGGAGGCGCTCAACGAGATCGCCACCGGGTCGGTCGTCGAGTGGCCCGAGTTCAAGGAACGTTTCGCCCGACTGCGTGAGTCGGTGAAGCTGATGCGCGAACTGTGGTGGGGCGAGCGGGTGGATTTCGACGGCGAGTACTACCACCTGAAGGGTGCCTCGATCTATGACGTCCCCAAGGGCGGCGTGCCGGTCTACATCGGGGCAGGCGGACCGTTGGTCGCCAAGTACGCCGGGCGAGCCGGTGA
>NZ_JBILVF010000235.1:0-3318 GCF_044370595.1 Mycobacterium sp. | reverse complement strand
ATCGCGGTGGCCGAGAGGGTCCTCGCCGGACAGGGCAAAGGCGCCTGGCCGGTGTGCGGACGCGCTTTGTCCGGGCCGACGCCCCGCGACGTCTCGATAGTGACTGCCCAGACCCCGGCCGAGGTGCCGGCCGAGGTGCCGGCCGACGCACCGGCCGCGCCGCTGGACAATCCGCTGCCCGGGGTTCCCCCCGTTCTAGAGGACGCCGCCGCTCGGCAGGATCTGACTGCAGCTCCCGCCCCTGGTCCCGTTGTCCCCACCGACGCGCCCGCGCCGGCTGCAGTCCTGCCGGCCCCGCCTGCTCCCGCTCCGGACGCAGGCGTCATCCAGGCCGGCTTCGCACCGGCGCCGCAGGCTCCCGCTGCCGCGGGTCTGGCACTGACGCCGGCCCTGCCGACCGATCCGGCCGCGGCTGCCGCTGCAGTGGCCGCCCCAGCGGCCGGCGACACCGTGGTGGCCGCGGGTGTTCCGCATCTGCCCAGCCCGGACAATCCGCCGCCGGGCACGACCACCGAGCCGGTGGGCCCGGCCGGCAATCCCAATGTTTCCTACCTCAAGGATCTGTGGCATGCGCTGCAGAACAAGGAAATTGATCGTGAAGATCTGCTGTTGGCGCTGGCCCAGCGGTCCTTCACCGGCCCGATCCCGGCTGACGGCACAGCCCCCGCTGCCGTCCCACCACCGCCGCCGGCTGGCTGAAACCGGCCGCATCTACGCCGAGTTCACCCACTCATCGGTGCCGTCGGCGAAGAACTGGTGTTTCCAGACCGGCAGCCGCGCTTTGACCGCATCGACCAACCGGGCGCAGGTGATGAAGGCCGCCTCCCGATGCTCGGCTGAGACTGCGGCCACCAGGGCGGCATCGCCGATGCCTAGCGTGCCGATGCGGTGGCTGGCTGCGACGGCCCGGACCCCGGGCGCCTCGGCGGCCACCGCGGCGAGTACCTCGAAGAGAATCCTCTCGGCGTGCGGATGCGCCGAATAGTCCAGACGAATCACCTCGCGGCCGCCGTCGTGGTTGCGGACGACCCCGGCGAAGCCGACCACGGCGCCGGCGGCCTCATGGCCGACCAGGTCCTCGTGCTCGGTGAGCTGCAGGGTGTCCTCGGTGATGGCCGCACGGACGATCCGCGTCATGGGTGGTCCCCTCCTTTTAACTGGTCCAGGGCATGGTCGAGGACCTCACCGAGCACGCCCAGGCCGTCGCGCACCCCGCCGGTGGAGCCGGGCAGGTTGATAACCAGTGTGCCGCCAGCCACGCCGCACAACCCGCGGGACAGGACCGCCGTCGGCACCGTCGGCAGACCGGACCGGCGGATGGCGTCGGCCAGTCCGGGAATCTGGTAGTCCAGCACCGACGCGGTGGCCTCCGGGGTGGTGTCGGTGGGGGATATCCCGGTCCCGCCGGAGGTGATCACGACGTCCACACCCTCGCCCAGCGCACCGCGCAGAGCCTGGCTGACCGGTTCGCCGTCGGCGACCACCGTCGGTGCCGGCACTGCGAAACCCCGGCCCGTCAGCCACTCGCAGATGATGGGTCCGCAACGGTCTTGGTAGCTCCCGGCGGCGGCTCGAGTTGAGGCGATCACCACCCGGGCTTTCCGGCTCATTGCGGACGGGTCCAGACTCCGGTCTTGCCACCCTCTTTTGCGACCAGCCGAATGTCGTCGAGGCGGGCGGCCGGGTCGACTGCCTTGATCATGTCGTAGACCGTCAACGCTGCCACCGCGACTGCGGTCAGTGCCTCCATCTCGACGCCGGTACGGTCCGTCGTGCGCGCGGAAGCGGTGATTTCGATTGTGGCAGCACTGGTTTCGAATTCGACATCCACACCGCTGAGGGCGATCTGATGACACAGTGGGATGAGGGCGCTGGTGCGCTTGGCGGCCAGAATCCCGGCGATCCGGGCGGTCGCCAGCACGTCGCCTTTCGGCAATCCCCCAGAAGTGATCATTTCGACGACCTGCGCGGTGGTGTACACGCGTCCCGCAGCAGTCGCTCGGCGGGCGGTCGCGGTCTTAGCCCCCACCTCGACCATCCGGGCGGCACCCTGGTCGTCGAGATGCGACAACCGGTGCCGCCCGATGCTCACCGTTACTTGTTGACGGTGGTGACCGGGTGTAGGTACGGCAGGGTCGAGGCGGGAACGGGGAACGTCATATCGCCGAACGGCGACAGCGCGCCCACCCGGTCCGAGGCCAACTCGCTGACCGGATGGTCGTCGGGGTCACGGGTCGGCCAGCCGTTGTCGATGTAGCGGGTCTTGTGCGTCTTCTGTGCCACGGAATCATTCTGACACTTGTCCGGCGAACTCGCCCATATGCCGGCTGAATTACCCTGGATCGGCGATGAACGAGCCGCCAGCCACCCGCAGCGTGACGTTGGGCTCGTGGCTGTCCGGCCTGTCCGACGAACGGTTGATCCGGCTGCTGCAGGTACGGCCCGATTTGGCCCAGCCCGCACCCGGAAGCATTGCGGCACTGGCCGCCCGTGCCCTGGCCCCGCAGTCGATCAAGGCTGCGGCCGAGGAACTGGACTACCTGCGGTTGGCCCTGCTGGACGGCCTGCTGGTGCTGGGGGCCGACCGCGAAGCCGTACCTGTGGAGGTGCTGAGCACCGTCGTCGGGGACCGCTCCTCGGCCGACGCGCTGCGTGAGGCCCTCGAGGATTTGCGGGAGCGCGCGCTGGCGTGGGGTGACGCCGAGATTCGGGTGTCGCCCGAGGCCGCCGCGGCGCTGCCCTGGTATCCGGGACAGGCCATCGGCGAGGACGGCTCCCGGTCGGCCGGCGATCTCGGCCGGGCACTCGAGGACCTCGACGAGGCCTCCCGTGAGGTGCTGGCCCGGCTCGCGGTCGGGTCCCCGGTCGGGCGCACCCGCGACGCGGCCCCCGGCACGCCCCCTGATCGGCCGGTTCAGCGGCTGCTCACCGCGGGCCTGTTGCGGCAGTTGGACATCGACACCGTGATCCTGCCCCGCGACGTGGGGCAGGTGCTCCGCGCCGAGGAACCCGGCCCCGGCGGGCTCACTCCCCCGGACCCGGTGGTGAGCAGTGCCGCGACCGGTGACGTCGACGCCTCGGCTGCCGGTGCGGTGCTGGAGTTGCTACGCGAAGTCGAGGTCGTCCTCGGGTCGCTGTCGGAGACACCGGTTGCCGAGTTGCGCAGCGGCGGGTTGGGTATTCGGGAGGCCAAGCGGCTGAGCAAGAGCACCGGGATCGACGAGCGGCGACTCGGACTGATCTTGGAGGTGACGGCCGCGGCGGGCCTGATCGCCAGCGGCGCGCCGGATCCGTTGCCTGCCGACGGAGCGACCTTCT
>NZ_JBILVF010000234.1:0-3320 GCF_044370595.1 Mycobacterium sp. | reverse complement strand
TCAAGACGTCAACGACTTCCTGGCCTACGCCGACCGGCGTTCTCTGGGGCCCTCGGCCATGGAATTGGTGCGTGCGGCCCAGGCCCGCGACATTCCGGTCTACCGGCTCAACGACGCCAGCCTTATCCAGGTCGGCCAAGGCAAGTACCAGCAGCGGATCGAGGCGGCGCTGACATCGAAGACCTCGCATATCGCCGTCGAAATCGCTTCGGACAAGAATCTCGCCAACAGCCTCCTTGCCGATCTCGGCCTGCCCGTGCCGAAGCAGCGGCTGGTCTACAGCGTGGACGAGGCCATCAGGGCGGCCGAACGCATCGGTTATCCCGTGGTCATCAAGCCGCTCGACGGCAATCACGGCCGCGGCGTCACCGTGGACATCACTGCCGAGGACGGCATCGCCGCCGCTTTCGAGACCGCCGATGCCGAAGGTTCCGCGGTGGTGGTGGAGACGATGCTTCGCGGCGACGACCACCGGCTTCTGGTAGTCAATGGTCAGCTCGTCGCCGCCGCGCGCCGGGTGCCAGGCCATGTGAAGGGCGACGGGCACCACACCATCGCCGAACTGGTGGATATCGTCAATCAGGATCCGCGCCGCGGCGTCGGGCATGAAAACGTCCTGACCCGGCTCGAACTCGACGACCAGGCCAAGGCCTTGCTCGAGGACAAGAGCTACACCGGCCAGACGGTTCCCGCCGAGGGCGAGGAGGTGTATCTGCGCAAGACGGCAAACATCTCGACGGGCGGCACGGCGGTAGATGTCACCGACACGATCCATCCCGACAACAAGCTGATGGCCGAGCGCGCGATCCGGGCGATCGGGCTCGATGTCGGCGCGGTGGATTTCCTGACCACCGATATCACCAAGAGCCATCGCGAGACCGGCGGCGGCATTTGCGAGATCAATGCTGGACCCGGCCTGCGCATGCATATCGCGCCTTCCGAGGGTACGCCGCGCGACGTGGGCGGGGCGATCATGGACATGCTCTTCCCGCCGGGAACCCAGGCGCGCGTTCCCATCGCCGCACTCACCGGGACGAACGGCAAGACCACGTGCTCGCGCATGCTGGCGCACATCCTGAAAATGGCGGGTCATGTCGTGGGGCAGACCTCGACTGACGCGGTGGTGATCGACGGCAACGTGACCGTGAAGGGAGACATGACCGGGCCGCTGTCGGCCAACATGGTGCTGCGCGATCCCTCGGTCGACATCGCGGTCCTGGAGACCGCGCGCGGCGGTATCGTCCGCTCCGGCTTGGGCTACAACTTCTGCGATGTCGGTGCGGTGCTGAACGTCGCGTCCGACCATCTGGGCCTCGGCGGCATCGACACTCTGGACGATCTTGCCCGGGTGAAACGCGTCGTTGCCGAAGTCACCCGCGGCACGGTGGTGCTGAACGCGGACAACGAGCAGACGCTGAAAATGGCGGCCTTCTCGCCCGCCAAGCAGGTCATGTATGTGACGCGCAACCCCGAGCATGAACTGGTGCGCGAACATATCCGCCTCGGCAAACCCGCGATCGTTCTTGAGCTCGGGCTCAACGGCGAGCAGATCGTGATCTACGACAGCGGCAGACTGATGCCGCTGATGTGGACCCATCTCATCCCGGCGACTCTGGAGGGCAAGGCGCTGCACAACGTGGAAAACGCCATGTTCGCCGCGGGCATGGCCTATGCGCTCGGCAAGACCCTGGATCAGATCCGCACCGGACTGCGCACCTTCGATAACAGCTTCTTCCAGAGCCCGGGCCGGATGAATGTCTTCGATGAACACGGCTTCCGGGTGATCCTCGACTACGGGCACAACGAGGCTGCGGTGGGGGCCATGATCGACGTGGTCGACAGGCTCAAGCCGCGCGGGCGCCGGATCGTCGGCGTGACCTGCCCGGGCGACCGGCGCGACGAGGACGTGGCGGCTATTGCGGCAAAGGTCGCCGGCCATTTCGACACCTATATCTGCCACCGCGACGACAATCTGCGCGATCGCGGGCCCGACGAAATCCCGAAGCTGATGCGGGCCGCCCTGATCGCCGAGGGTGTGCCGCCCGAGGAAATCACCATCATCGAGGAGGAGAACGAAGCCCTTGATGCGGCGCTCTCGCAGGCGCAACCCGACGATTTGGTGTTGTTCTTCTGCGAGGCGATCACGCGCTGCTGGAAGCAGATCGTGCACTTCACCCCGACATTCACCGCGCCCGGGCCGGAACCCGTCGCCAAGCGTCTGGCAGCATCTACCTTCGGCGTTCCCGAAGGCTTCGTTCTCGCCTCGGATGATCGCGGAGTGCTGATCGTTCCGGCCAATGACAGGGAGTCATGACAGGGAAACGTGGCAGATTCCCATTCGCTCATCGTCGGGCGCATCACCCGAAACTGGCCATCATCGGCGGCCGGCTGGAGGATGACAACGCCGCTATCTACGACGAGATGCGTCGTCTTGCCGGCGGAAGGATCGTCGTCTTCGCGACGGCGTCGTCGGTGCCCGACGAGGTCGGCGCCGAAACCGTCGGCGTTTTTCGGGCCCATGGCTTTGACGCCGTCTTGGCCGGGGTGCACGGCCCCGGGGCGGGCCAGGCCGCACGCGACCCGGCGATCGCCGATCTCGTCGAGGACTACGGCAGCGTCTATTTCACCGGCGGCGACCAGGCCCTGATCACCGGGGTGCTGGCGCCGAACGGCAGGGAAAGTCGCGTGCTGAGAGCGATCCGCAAAGCGCAGCGCAGGGGTTCGCTGGTCGCTGGATCGAGCGCAGGGGCCGCCGTCATGTCCGAGGCGATGTTTTCCGGCGGCACGTCGCTGGAAGCCGCGACCTATGGTGTGGTCGGTGATGCGGACCAGCCCGGAATGCTGCTGGCGCCCGGGCTCGGTTTCTTCCCGTGGGGCATGGTCGACCAGCACTTCATCAAGCGCGGCCGGTTCGGCCGGATGGTCGTCGGCATGCAGGCCTCAGGTGCGAAGCGCGGCTTCGGCATCGACGAAAACACCGCCTTGTTCGTCGAGGGCACGAGTGCACGGGTGATCGGCGAATACGGCGTCTTCGTGTTCGACCTTCAGGAGGCCAGAGTCGATCGCCGACGCAGGCTGATCGACAACATCGCCTTCAGCTACGCCGACAACGGGGACGCCCTTGACCTGGAAACGGGTGAGGTCCTGCCCGGTCCGGACAAGCGGGCGGTGACCCGGCGTGACATCACTTACAACGCCCCCGCCCGCTCGCTGCGCAACGTCTTCGGCGCCTACACGCTCTACGATCTGGTGGCGCGGCTGGTGCTGGGTGACCCCGAAGCGTATCCGGCGGATCGGGCCCGCGCGATCGAGCCCAGGGC
>NZ_JBILVF010000022.1:0-38074 GCF_044370595.1 Mycobacterium sp. | reverse complement strand
GGCGTTGGTCCGGCGTGGCCTCGCGGGGTGGGCCTGAAGCCGACCCGACTGTTACGAATGTGACATTTGTGGCTGTTGGTGCTTGTTCTTCAAGAATTACACGTGTGTAATTGGCACGGCGCGCCGTCAGTCATCGCGGACGTCACGGACCTAGCCTGGTCGGGAAAGGAGCAGGCCCCATGCCAAGCATCCCCCAGTCATTACTCTGGATTTCACTCGTGGTGCTGTGGCTCTTTGTCCTGGTGCCGATGCTCATCAACAAACGCGACACCGTTCGACGCACCAGTGACGTGGCGTTGGCTACCCGAGTTCTCAATGACGGTGCGAAGTCCCGGTTGATCCGGCGCAGCGGTCCGGCCGCCGGTCATCGCCATGATCCGGACTGGCAACCCCTCGACGAATTCGCCGAGGACTATCCGGATCTCTACGACGATGTCGTCGGCGAGGTGGAGGAATACGCCAACCAGCGCGAGATGATCCGGGAGTACGACGAGGCGGTCCGCGAGGCCCGGATGGGCACCCGCTCCCGGTCGGTGTTGGTCATCGCCGCGGTACGCGAGCAGTCTTTCGCGGAAACCGATTACCTCGACGTCGATGTGGTCGACGAGAACTCCGGTGCGTTGCCCGTCGGCGCCACCGGGGTGCAGGGCAGCCTGTTCGACGCCCCGCAGGAGGATCCACTGCCCGACGAGGGGAGCCCAGAGCAACGGCCCGGCCCCGACCTTGCCGATGTCGATGCCGACCACGTTTTCGATGACACCACCGAGGCACTCCAGACCCATGCTGCTGACCGGGACGAGCAGCCGAAGGAGGTGACGGGCGAGTACGAATACGTCGAGGACACTTCGGGTTTGGAGGCTGAGGACGAAGACGAACCCGGCGCGCCGATGGCGCCCCGTCCGTCGTCGAGCAGGCAGCGCCGGCTGTCCGCCTCCAACGCCGCGGCCGTCAGCGCGCGTAAGTACCGCTTCCGCATCCGGGTGCTGATCGCCATGGCCGCGCTGATGGTGCTGAGCGCCGTGCTGTCGTTCACCGTGAGCCCGACGCTGTGGTGGTCCTGCGGGGCGACTGCCGTCGTCACCCTGCTGTACCTGGCGTATCTACGCCGTCAGACCCGCATCGAGGCCCAGGTGCGGCGCCGTCGCCAGCAGCGGATGACCCGGGTGCGGCCCCTTGCCGACGAACACCCCGCGCCGCGGAGTTCGGAGGTCGACTTCACCGAGTTCCCTACCCGGCTCCAGCGCCCCGGAGCGGTGGTGCTGGACATCGACGACGAGGACCCGGCTTTCGAACACCTCGACGAGGTGCCGTACAGCCGCCGGTATTACGGCCGGCCGCAGGCACCGACCCGGGACCTGCCGAGGGCGTCGGGTCAGTAGGAACTCTCACCCGCCCGGGCTGGTAACCTGCTAGCCACCACGGGGCTATGGCGCAGTTGGTAGCGCGACTCGTTCGCATCGAGTAGGTCAGGGGTTCGATTCCCCTTAGCTCCACCAGCAACTGGTGCTCCACACTGGGGGCTCCGCAATTGGGGGCTCCGCAATTGGGGGCTCCGCAATTGGGGGCTCCGCAACTGGCCGACACCGGGTCGCCACTTTGACCCGATTGGCCATCACCAACCCGGAAACGGCCAGTTCGAACCGTTTTCTGGGTAAATGTGACGAACTCAACGTCCGCGGCGGGGCCCCACAACGCGATTCGTCGATATCTGTCCGTTATGGTTTCGTGATGCTTTCGACGAGATCACGTGATGTGCGAATTAAATTGTATGGATTAGCAGCAGCGTTCATTTTCCCGGCTCTTCTGTCGGCCCCCGCCGTCGGCGCGGACACGGCGATCGTCGAACAACCCGGCGGTCCGGTCTCGCACCTGTCGGCATCGTCGGGAAGCGTGGTGCGCGCCGGCGCACCGGCCGACCTGCCCGCTGATCGTCCCCGTGACCTGCCCGCCGACGCACCCGCGGTGATCCCGGCCGCGCGGATGGACAACCCGTCGATGCTGCCCCCCAGCGATGCCCCTGAGCAGGGCCTGCAGGTCAAAACACTGCTGGCGGCGCGCAGTATCAGTGCGGAGTTCCCGCAGATCACCTCGATGATCGGTGTGCGACCGGACGCCAAGCCGTGGCATCCGAATGGCCTGGCCGTCGACGTGATGATTCCCAACCCCGGCAGTGCGGAGGGCATCGCTCTGGGCGACGCGATCTTGGCCTATGCGATGCGCAACGCCGATCGGTTCGGACTGCAGGACGTGATCTGGCGAGGCGTGTACTACACCCCCGCGGGTCCCAGCGGATCGGGCTACGGGCATTTCGATCATGTGCACATCACCACCACCGGTGGCGGTTACGGGGGCTGACAGCCAGGGGGCTGACCAGGCCCAACAGGGTGCTGCCTACCGCTCACCCGGACAGCAGTCACTTCCGCTCCAGCGTCCGGGCGAGGCCTTTGTTGATGGCCCGCAGTGTTGTCACTCGGGCGAACTGTTTGTTGTTGGCCGGAATCACATGCCAGCGGGCGCCGTCGCTGGTGGTCCGCAACACCATTTGATCGACGGCTTGGACGTATTCGTCCCAGCGGTCCCGGTTGCGGTAGTCCTCTTCGGTGATTTTGTGCTTCTTGTAGGCGGTGTCCTCGCGGGCCTTGAATCGGGCGAGTTGCTCCTCAGGGGAGACATGTAGCCAGAACTTGGCCACGTAGTATCCGTGCTCGACCATTTGCGCTTCGAAGTCGTTGATCTCGTCATAGGCCCGCTGCCACTCCGACGGATGGGCGAACCCCTCCAGGCGTTCCACCAGAACCCGGCCGTACCAGGTCCGGTCGAAGATGACGAACTTGCCGGCGGGCGGCAGATCACGCCAGAACCGCCACAGATAGTGGTACTTGCGCTCTTCCTCGGTGGGTGCGGCCACCGGGATGACGCGATAGTCGCCGGCCTCCAGCGCGCCGGTGATGCGGCGGATCACCCCGCCCTTGCCGGCAGCGTCCCAGCCCTCGAAAGCCAGCACCGAGCTGATTCCGCGTCTGCGGGCTTCCATCGACAATTTCTTCAGTTTGGCCTGCTCTTTGGCCAACTGCTCGCGGTATTCCTCCTTGGACAGGGTCTGATTCAGATCGACCCCGGAGAGCACGTTGGCTGCCGAGTCGAAGTCGCCGAACACCGAATCCGCCAGGACCGGCCCGCGGTGGAGTTGCGCCTCGGCGAGTCGGGTGCTGATCGCGTTCAGAATGGTCTGCGCAACCGTCAGGTTGCGGTAGCGGGAATCGGTGGACTCCACGATGGTCCACGGCGCTCCCGGTCCACTGGTCTCGCGCAGAATCCGTTCGGCGATGGGCAGTACCGGGCCGAGGCTGTCCAGGGCCGACCAGTCCCGTTGATCCACCTGCCAGCCTGCGTGGGGATCCTTTTCTGCTTTCTTCAGCTTCTTCTTCTGCTCCTTGGCCGGGGTGTGCAGGAAGAACTTCAGGATCAGTGCTCCGTCGGCCACCAGTTCGTTCTGCATATTGGCGATGTGGCGCAGCCAGATGGAGAAGTGCGGCTCGTCGATCTCGTCATGGGCCCGCAGTATCGCCGCGCGCATCAGGCCGCCGACGAAGAACGCCGCCCGGCCGTTCGGGGGCAGCGAACGCCACAGCCGCCACAGTTGCGGTCGATGCGTCTCCTCCGCAGTGGGATCGGCGAACACCCGGGTGTCTGCGAATCGGGAATCCATCCACTCGTTGAGCTGGTTCACCAGTTCGTTGGCCGCCAACCTGTCGTCACCGGCGATCCAGATGATGACCGGGAAGTCGGCGCTACGGAGGTCGTATTGCGCGTTGATCAGGCCGACCCGTAAGTCCGGGATCGCCGCCTCGTAGTCCTCTTTGCTGACTCTGTTGCCGACTTCGCACACCTCGAGCACGCCCGACTCCCTCTGTCCGCAGGGTTAACGAAAGGTAAACTCACCCTCTCATTACCGAGGACCGCGTGGGGCGGGTTTCCCGCCGGACGCCGATGCGGCGCAGCGAGCGCTAGGTTGCGCTCCGCTCGTCGCTCTCCAGCGCGTCGAGTACCAGGATCCGCGCGCCGAACTCGTCAGACTCCGACACCGCATGCTCGGTGCTGCCCTTGCGCAGCAACTCGCGCAGGTTCTCCTGGTTGTACTGGGCCGACGCGGTGGAATCGATGAAGTCCTCGACGAGTTCGACGAACCGTTCAGGATCGTCGTGGAAGGGGAAGTGGCCGGAATCCGGGAAGATATCAAGGCGGGAACCCGGCATGGCTGCATGTGCCATGTGGCCGTGGCTGACGGGGATCACGGCGTCCCGCCGACCCCAAATCAGCTGCACCGGAATGGATTCCGTCAAATAACATCGGTCCAGCATGGTCACCACCTGTCCGCGCCAGTCCACCACCGCGCGCAAGGTGCGGGTGAAGGCGGCCGAGGCGGTCGGCTCGGGCAATTCGGCCAGGATGCGCAGCGCGTTGGGAATGTCGCGGCCGATGCCGGTTGAGCCGATCACCGTGCTGAGCGCGCGTCCCAATGTCTGCATCGTGGGCAGCACCAGGGGCAGTCGCAGCAACGCGAGGGCCTCTCCGCCCACCGGCAGCGAGGCCAGCCGCAGAGCGATGTTGACGTCCTTGGTCACCCCGCCCGCGCTGACCAGGATCAGCCGGTCCACCAGCTGCGGGAACTGGTAGGCGAACTGCATCGCGACCCCGCCGCCCAGCGAATGACCCACGACGGTCACCTTGTCGATGCCCAGAACGCTGAGCAGGTCCCGCATGCCGTTGGCGTAGGCCGCCACCGAGTAATCCGCCCGCGGCTTATCGGACTGGCCGTGTCCGAGCAGATCCGGCGCCAGGACGGTGAATCGCCTGGCCAGCCTGCTGTGCACCGGCTCCCAGGCGGTGGAGTTGTCGCCGACACCGTGGATGAGCAGCAAAGCCGGCCCCGAACCGGCGATCCGGAAGGCCCGTCGGTAGCCGTGGATGGTCTGGAACTGCAGTTCCGGTGTCGGATCGGCGACGTGCATCGGCTGCTGCGGTTCGGGATTGGGATGTGCCATCTCCACCTCGATGTCCGGGGCCGGCCGATGTTTTAGCGGCGACGAATTGAATCCTAGGCGGGTCGCGGTGCCCTATCCACTCGAGCGGGGAGTGTCGCCTATTCGTTGTCGCCGCCAGTGGCCAGCGTGGCGGCTACCGAGGCGTCGGTTTGCACTGCTCGGGCTGCCGGCCACACCCAGTCGCGCACCTCGGGAACGTCATCGCCGTGCTCCCGGGTGTACTCGCGGGCCTCGATGCGCTTGTCTTGCATCTGCTGGCGCAGCATCGCATATCGCGAGCCCAGGCCCGGCACCCGGTCAATGACGTCGATCACCAGGTGGTAGCGGTCCAGGTCGTTGAGCATCACCATGTCGAACGGTGTGGTGGTGGTGCCCTCCTCCTTGTATCCCCGTACGTGAATCCGGGCATCGTTGCTACGGCGATAGACCAGGCGGTGGATCAGCCATGGGTATCCGTGGTAGGCGAAAATCACCGGCTTGTCCGCGGTGAAGTACATGTCGAACTCCCGATTGCTAAGGCCGTGCGGGTGCTCGCTTTCGTCCTGCAGGCGCATCAGGTCGACGACGTTGATGAACCGCACCCCCAGTTCCGGGATGTGCTGGCGTAGTAGGTCCGCCGCGGCCAGGGCCTCCAGGGTCGGAACGTCGCCGGCACAGGCCAGGACGACATCGGGGTCCTTGCCGTGCACCTCGGTGCCGGCCCACTCCCAGATCCCCAGCCCGCGGGTGCAGTGCGCGACCGCCTCGTTCATGGTCAGAAAATTCGGATGCGGCTGCTTGCCCGCGACGACCACGTTGACGTACTGCCGCGAGCGCAGGCAGTGGTCGTAGGTGGACAGCAGAGTGTTGGCGTCCGGCGGCAGGTACACCCGGACCACGGTCGCGCTCTTGTTGACCACGTGGTCGATGAAACCCGGGTCCTGATGGGAGAAGCCGTTGTGGTCCTGACGCCAGACATGGCTGGACAGAAGGTAGTTCAGACTCGCGATGGGCCGCCGCCAGGGGATCTCATCGGTGGTCTTCAACCACTTGGCGTGCTGGTTGAACATCGAATCGATGATGTGGATGAACGCTTCGTAGCAGTTGAAGAGCCCGTGCCGGCCGGTCAGCAGATACCCCTCCAGCCAGCCCTGCATCTGATGCTCGGAGAGCATCTCAACCACCCGGCCCATCCGGGCGAGGTGGTCGTCGACTTCGGGGCCGAAGAATTCGGCGTTCCACTGCTTGTCGGTCACGTCAAAGACGGATTGCAGGCGGTTGGATGCGGTCTCGTCGGGTCCGAAGATGCGGAAGTTGTCCGGGTTGAGTCGCACCACATCGGTGAGCCACTGCCCCAGCACCCGGGTGGCCTCGGCGAATGACCCTCCCGGGGCCGGTACATCCACGCCGTAGTCCCGGAAGTCGGGCAACCGGAGGTCTTTGAGTAGCAACCCGCCGTTGGCGTGCGGGTTGTCGCTCATCCGCAGGTGGCCCGCGGGAGCGAGGTCAGCGATCCAGTCGTGCACCTTGCCGTTCTCGTCGAACAGTTCCCCGGCGCGATAGGAGCCGAGCCAGTTGGCGAGATCCTGCAGATGCTCGGGGGTATCGCGGGCACTGGCCAGTGGAACCTGATGGGCACGCCATGATCCGGTGGTCTTCTTGCCGTCGATGTAGGCCGGTCCGGTCCAGCCCTTGGGATGGCGGAAGATGATCATCGGCCAAGAAGGCCGGGATTCATCGCCGGCGGCGGCGCGGGCCTTGATCGCGGCGATCTCGTCGAGCACGTCGTCGAGGAGGCGGGCGAACCGACGGTGCGCGTCCAGGTGGTCGTCCTCCTCCTTCACCTCGAAAAAATATGGGTTGTGCCCGTAGCCCACCATCAGGCTACGCAGCTCATCTTGTGGAATGCGATCCAGCACAGTCGGATTAGCGATCTTGTAACCGTTGAGGTGCAGGATCGGCAGTACGACGCCGTCTTTCGCCGGGTGCATGAACTTGTTGGAGTGCCAACTGGTGGCCAGCGCACCGGTTTCCGCCTCGCCGTCGCCGACCACCGCGGCGACCAGCAGGTCGGGGTTGTCGAAGGCGGCGCCGTAGGCGTGGGACAGCGCATAGCCCAGTTCGCCGCCCTCGTGGATGGAGCCGGGGGTCTCCGGGGCCACATGAGAGGGGATTCCGCCCGGGAAGGAGAACTGGCGGAACAATCGTCGGATGCCCTCGACGTCCTGGGTGATGTCGGGGTAGTACTCGGTGTAGCTGCCGTCGAGGTAGGCGCTGGCCACCAGGCCGGGGCCGCCATGCCCGGGCCCGGTGATGTAGATCGTGGACTGACTGCGGTCTTTGATCGCCCGGTTGAGGTGGGCGTAGAGAAAGTTCAACCCCGGGGTGGTGCCCCAGTGCCCCAGCAGGCGGGGCTTGACGTCGTCACGGCTCAGCGGTCTGCGCAACAACGGGTTGTCGAGCAGGTAGATCTGGCCTACCGAGAGATAGTTCGCCGCGCGAAACCAGCCGTCGATCTGCTTGATCACCTCATCGGTGAGCCCGCCGTGTGAGCCTGTCCGCCAGGAACTCTCCGTCGTTGCGGTCATCGCTACCCCTTGATCGTCACGGGTTGGACATTCCAGATTTCTTCGCAGTACTCGGCGATCGAGCGGTCAGAAGAGAACTTCCCACTGCGAGCGCTGTTGAGAATCGACATCCGCGCCCAGGCGTGCCGGTCGCGCCAGGTCCGGTCAACCTCACCCTGACACCGGATGTAGTCGGCGTAGTCGGCCAGCACCAGGAACGGGTCGTGGTCGACCAGATTGGACACCAGGGGGGCGAACACCTCGGTATCGCCGCCGGAGAACCGGCCGTCGGCGATCGCCGAAATGGCAGCCGCCAGTTCGGCGTTGCTGTCCAGATAGCTGCGCGGCCGATAACCCCTGGCCAGAAGAGCACCGACCTCCTGCACGGTCAGCCCGAAGAGGAAGAAGTTCTCCGGCCCGGCCTCCTCGCGCATCTCGACATTGGCGCCGTCGAGGGTGCCGATGGTCAACGCGCCGTTCATCATGAACTTCATGTTCCCGGTGCCCGAGGCCTCCTGACCGGCCGTGGAGATCTGCTCGGACAGATCCGCACCGGGGTAAATCAGTTGGCCGTTCTGCACGTTGAAGTTCGGAATGAACGCGACCTTCATCTGACCGTTGACGTCGGGGTCGTTGTTGACCGTCTCCGCGACGGAGTTGATCAGCTTGATGATCAGCTTGGCGATGAAGTAACCCGGCGCAGCTTTGCCGCCGAAAATGAAAGCGCGCGGTGCGATCTGCAGACTGGGATTCTTCTTGAGCCGGTTGTACAGCGTGATGATGTGAAGTGCGTTGAGGTGCTGCCGCTTGTACTCGTGGATGCGCTTGACCTGAACGTCGAACATCCAGTCCGGGTTGAGATCGACGCCGGTCTTGGCCGCGATGTAGTCCGCCAGCCTGGCTTTGTTCTCCCGTTTGACGGCGACCCAGCGCTGCTGGAACGAGGGGTCGTCGGCATAGCGTTCCAGGCCGCGTAGCTTCTGTAGATCCACCATCCAGCCCTCGCCGATGGTCTGGTCGAGCAACTTACGCAGACCCGGGTTGGACAGGCCGACGAACCGGCGCGGCGTGACGCCGTTGGTCTTGTTGAAGAACCGTTCCGGCCACATGTCGTAGAAGTCTTTGAGGATGGTGGTCTTGACCAGTTCGGAATGCATCGCCGCGACACCGTTGACCGCGTGGCTGCCGACGGTCGCCAGGTGGGCCATCCGGATGCTGCGGTTGCCGTCCTCACCGATCAGCGACATGCGTCGGACGCGCGCGTCGTCGCCGGGGAAGCGCGCTCGCACCTCATCGAGGAAGCGCCTGTTGATTTCGTAGATGATCTCCAAGTGCCGCGGCAGGAACCGCTCGAACATGTGCAGCGGCCAGGTCTCCAGCGCCTCCGGCAGCAGGGTGTGGTTGGTGTAGGCCAACGTCGCCACGGTGATCCGCCAGGCCTCGTCCCAGCTGTAGTCTCGATCGTCGACCAACAGCCGCATCAACTCGGCAACGGCGATCGACGGGTGAGTGTCGTTGAGTTGGACGGCAACCCGGTCAGGCAGGTGGTGGGCGGTCAGGCCGGCGAAGTCCTCCAGCAGGTGCAGGATGTCCTGCAGCGAGCAGGACACGAAGAAGTACTGCTGCAACAGCCGCAGTTGTTTGCCGACCTCGGGTTCATCGTTGGGGTAGAGCACCTTGGTCACGTTCTCCGAGACCACCTGATCCTCGACGGCCCGGTAGTACTCGCCGGCGTTGAACGCCTCCAGCGCGAGCGCGTTGACGGCGTTGGCGCTCCACAGCGTCAGGGTGTTGCAGGTGTTCACCCCGTAGCCCTGGATCGGGGTGCCGTAGTAGACGCCCTTGACGATCCGCTCGGGAACCCAACGCGCCTGAGGTTCGCCGGCATCGTCGGTGTAGTGCTCGGTGTGTCCGCCCCAGCCGACCTTATAGCTGAGTTCCGGCTTGGCGATCTCCCAGGGATTGCCCGACGCCAGCCAGTTGTCGGTGCGCTCCACCTGCCAGCCGTCGCGGATCTCCTGGTCGAAGATGCCGAACTCGTAGCGGATGCCGTAGCCGATCGCCGGCCGCTGCAGGGTCGCCAGCGACTCCAGGTAGCAGGCAGCCAGCCGGCCCAGGCCGCCGTTGCCCAGGCCCGGTTCCTCTTCGCAGGCCAACACGTCGTCGTAGTCCTGGCCTAGGTCGGCCAGCGCGGCGCGGGCCTCCTCCTCCAGGTGCAGGTTGAGCAGATTGTTGCCCAGGTGCGGGCCCATCAGGAACTCGGCGGACAGATAGACCGCGACCTTGCGGGAAAGATCCAGGTAGGTCTGGGTGGTGTCGATCCAACGCTTCTGCATCCGGTCCCGGACGGCCAAGGCGAGCGCGTGGTAGTAGTGCTGCGGCTGCAGCAACTGTGCGGGCCGGCCCAGGGTGTAGCGCAGATGGTCTTCGATTGCCGTACGCAGCGACGCCGACGTCATTCCGGTGCGGACGTCCCCGCCCGGGACAGCGCCGCCCCCCGCCGGGTTGCTGGCCTCGCCCATGATGCTCTCCCCGCTGTCGTCCCGGCCCGTCTCGTGGCTGCGAGTATCGCACCGGCGTGAAGCACTCACCGGCGGTTCGGGTAACTGGACGGTGAACGTTCCTCCGGCCGAAGCCAAACCGTGCACGAGTAGTGTTCGGCAGATGCTGCGGCGGCGTCAGGTGCTCACCGGGGCGATAGGTCTGGGGGCGGCCGCGGCGCTGGCAGCCTGTGCGAAACCGGCGGCACCGCCTGCCGACTCGCGAGCCGAGCGGGAAGTCGAGGTTGCGGTGATCGGCGCGGGCATCGCCGGGCTGGCCGCAGCTCTCACCGTCACCCAAGCCGGATCGAGTTGCGTGGTGCTTGAAGCCCGGGACCGGGTCGGCGGCCGGATCTGGACCTCCACGCAGTGGCCCGATCTGCCGGTCGACTTGGGTGCATCCTGGATTCACGGCACCGAGGGCAACCCGATCTACGCCGAGGCCAACCGGCTGGGCCTGGCCACCGCCGTGTTCGACGTCGGCTCGTTCGAGGGTGGCGGTGCAGCGGAGTACTACTCGCCCACCGGAACGACTGTCGACGCCGATCAGCTCGATGCTCAGCTGGCCCGGGTGATCGGCAAACTCGAGAGCGCCGCCACCGCCGAGCGATCCGGAGGAACGTCGATGCGGTCGGCGATCGACGCACTGCCGCCGGCGTTGGCCGAACTTGCCCGGACACCTGCGGTGGCCGCAGCGCTGACCGTCTATGCCGGCGATTACGGTGCGACGCCGGAGGAGTTGGCGTTGAGCGCGTTCGGCGAGGAGGACTCCTTCGGCGGCGCCCAGCAGGTCTTCCCCGGCGGCTACGGCCAGCTCACCCAACGACTCGCTGACGGTTTGCCGGTACAACTGGACACCGCAGTCACCGCGGTGTCGCTGCGCCACCCCGACCACGTCATCGTGGACACGGCCAACGGTCGATGGCGTGCGAAGACAGTGATCGTCACCGTTCCGCTGGGCGTCCTGAAAAGCGGTGCAATCCGATTCGACCCGCCACTGCCCGCCGCGCACACCGCCGCGATTGACCGGCTGGGCTTCGGCCGGTTCGAAAAGCTGGTGCTGCGATTCGATGAGCCCTTCTGGGATGACGTCGACCAGATCCAGGTCTCCGGTGAGCCCGGCGCACCGTTCGCCGGCTGGTACAACCTGACCCGGGTGAACAGCGCGCCCGCCCTGATGGCGATCAACGGAGGTGCGGCCGCGGCGGCCGTCGATGAGATGACACTCCAGCGGCAGATCGCTCTGGCCGCCGAGGTGCTCGGCGCTATCTACCCGGGTCGGTTCCGCCCGCCGGTGGCCGCCCAGGCCTCGCGCTGGTGGACAGACGAGTTCAGCCGGGGCTCTTACTCCTTCACCGCTGTTGGTTCCGGCGAGCAGGACCGCACAGCGCTGGCTGAGCCGGTCGAGGATCGGTTGTGGCTGGCCGGGGAGGCCCAGCACCCCACGCGGCATTCGACGGTGCACGGGGCGTGGTTGAGTGGGAAGGCCGCGGCCGGGCAGGCCGCAGGCCGTTAGGACCACGGGACAAAGGACCGATAGTGCTGGAACGTATCGCGCGGATGGCCGTGGCGGCGCCGCGGCGGATCATCGTCGCCGCCGCGCTGCTGGCGGTGCTGATCGGGGCGTTTGGGATACCGGTGGCCGACAAACTGTCCCCGAGCGGATTCCAGGATCCGACTGCGGAATCCTCGCGGGCAACCCAAATGCTCAGTGAGAAATTCGGCCGGGGTGATGTTCCCCTGGTGCTGGTGGTCACCGCGCCCGACACCTACGACAGTCCGCAGGCCCGGGCGGTGGCGACGGAGGCGATCGAAACCCTCAGCAGGTCGGGTCATGTCGCCGACATCCAATCGGCGTGGACCTCCCCGGGCCCGGCCGCGGCGGCTCTGGTCAGCAACGACAAGAAATCCGGTCTGATCGTGACCGGCGTGGTGGGACCCGAGAGCCGGCAGCAGGCCTTGACCAAAGAACTCACCGACGTCCTCGTCGGTGAGAGGCAGGGTGTCCTGGTCCGCGCCGGCGGCACCGCGATGGTGAACCTTCAGGTCACTGAACAGTCCAAGCGTGATCTTCTGATGCTCGAGGCCATCGTCGTCCCGCTGAGTTTCCTGGTGCTCATCTGGGTGTTCGGCGGAGTGTTTGCCGCGGCGCTGCCGATCGCGGTCGGCGTGCTGGCCGTTCTGGGTTCGTTGGCCGTCCTGCGCGCGGTCACCTTCTTCACCGACGTCTCGATCTTCGCGCTGAACCTGACCACCGCAATGGGTCTGGCGCTGGCGATCGACTACACGCTGCTGATCGTCAGCCGCTACCGCGACGAGTTGGCCGGCGGCGCGGGTCGCGAGGACGCCGTCGTGACCACCATGGCGACCGCTGGACGCACGGTGGTGTTCTCGGCGGTCACTGTGGCGCTGTCGATGGCGGTGATGGTGCTGTTCCCGATGAACTTCCTGCGATCCTTCGCCTACGCCGGAGTGGCCACGGTCTCCTTCGCTGCGACGGCCGCTGTCGTCATCAGCCCCGCGGCCATCATGCTGCTCGGTGACCGCCTCAACGCGCTGGACGTGCGTCGGGGGCTGCGCAAACTGCTCGGCCGGCCGGAGCCCCAACCGCTTCCCGTCACTGAGCAGTTCTGGTACCGCTCAACGAAATTCGTCATGCGCCGAGCTGTACCCATCGGTTTGGCGGGGGTGGCCCTGCTGGTCTTTCTGGGGGCCCCATTCCTCGGGGTGAAGCCTGGCTTCCCCGACGACCGGGTGCTGCCCAAGTCGGCTTCAGCGCATCAGGTCGGAGACCTGTTGCGGTCGGACTTCAAAGTCGACTCCGACTCCGAGGTGCCGATCATCATCACCGACTCGGCGGGTCTGGACCGCGCCGAGGTCGACCGCTACGCCACCGAGTTATCCAGGGTTCCCGACGTCAATTCGGTGTCCGCGCCGGGCGGCACATTTGTCAACGGCCGACTGGCCGGCCCGCCGGTGGCCGCGACCGGTGAGGCCGCCGGTAGCACCCTGCTCACCGTCGGAAGTTCGGTACCGCTGTTCTCCGAGGCCTCCGAGAGCCAACTGAGTCGCCTTCACGGCGTGCCGGCCCCGGACGGACGGACGGTGGAGTTCGGCGGCCTGGCCCAGACCAACCGCGACAGCGTGGATGCCATCACCTCCCGCCTGCCCCTGGTGTTGGGCCTGATCGCGGTGATCATGCTGGTGCTGCTGTTCCTGCTGACCGGCAGCGTCGTGCTACCGATCAAGGCGCTGATCTTGAACATGCTGTCGCTGTCCGCGGCGTTCGGGGCCGCGGTGTGGATCTTCCAGGACGGCAACCTCGGGGCACTGGGCACCACCGCAACCGGCACGTTGGTGGCCAACATGCCGGTGCTGCTGTTCTGTGTGGCCTTCGGACTGTCGATGGACTACGAGGTGTTCCTGGTCTCCCGCATCCGGGAGTTCTGGCTCAAGACCGGCGACAACGACGAGAGTGTGGCGTTGGGGCTGGCCCGCACCGGGCGGGTGATCACCGCTGCCGCTTTGATCATGGCGATCTCCTTCGCCGCGCTGATCGCCGCCCAGGTCGCGGTCATGCGGCTTTTCGGGGTGGGTCTGACACTGGCGGTGCTGGTGGACGCGACGTTGGTGCGGATGGTGCTGGTGCCGGCCTTCATGCGCGTGATGGGCCGCTGGAACTGGTGGGCGCCCGCGCCGCTGGCCAGGCTGCACCGGCGGTTCGGAATCAGCGAGGCGGGCACGCCGACCTGAGTCCCCCGTAGAAGGTCGGCCCCGTGTGAGGTCGGCCCCGTGGGAGGTCGGCCCCGTGGCAGGTCAGCCCAGATACTCCGACTCCAGCACCAGGTCACCGATCAGCGTCTGATACTCGACGTGGGCGCGGTGCTCGACGGTCTGCCAGCGCTTGCCCTGCTGCTCGCGCATGTAGGCCCGGTAGTTGGGAGAGCCCGGGAATCCGACGTTGTCCGCCATCACAATCGAACCCCGATGAAGCCAGTTGCGTTCGCAGATGGCGGACAGGTCGGCCAGGTAGGCGTTCTTGTCGTGATCGATGAAGAGGAAGTCAAGGGCGCCGGGGTGCAGTCCGTACTCGGATTCCAGTGCCGTCAAGGTACGCCCGCCGTCGCCGATGGTTCCCACCACGCAGGTGACGCGGTCGGCAACTCCGGCGTGAGTCCAAATCCGACGTGCCACTGCGGCGTTGGCTTGAGCCAACTCCACCGAGATCACGCGCGACAACGGGGCAGCGCGGGCAATCCGCAGTGCGCCGTACCCGCAGTAGGTGCCCAACTCCAACGCCAACCTCGGGTTGACCCGACGTACCGCAGCATCGAGCAGTGCACCCTTCTCGTCTCCGACGTTAACCAGGAACGACTTCTCGTAGGCGTAACGGTCCAACGTCGCCAACGCGTCGGCGATATCGTCAGGACGGGCGTGTGCCTCCACGAAGTCGGCCGCCGCGGCCTCCCGACCGTCACCGGTTTGACCGGTAGTGTTGAACCTGCGGATAGCTAAGCCGGTCCTCAACACCGACCAGCGCAGCATCGGGAAACGCTTGCCCAGACCCATGGGAGTTACGCTACGCCCAGGATTTCTGGAGGCCCACGACGACGGGAGGGCCGGTGCACGTGTTGAGCAACAACCAACCGGGACTCACCGCGCCCAGATTCCTCGCGGTGATTTACGGTCTCGCCTGTCACCTGTGCTTCGCAGCCGGAGTGGCGACCATGATGGCCGCGATGTACTTCGGAATGAGCAGGTCGCTGGGAACCGTTGCGCCGCCGTGGAACTGGCTGGCCAACGCCGTGCTGCTGGCGCAGTTCCCGATCGGCCACTCCCTGCTGCTCACCAATCGCGGCAGGCGGCTGTTGGGCCGATTGGCGCCGTTGGGCGCCGGTGGCACGCTCTCGAGCACCACTTACGTCACCATTGCCGCGCTGCAGGTGTTCGCGCTCTTCGCCTTCTGGTCACCGACCGGCACCATCTGGTGGCAGGCGCACGGGACGGCGGCAGTGGGCTTGAGTGTGCTGTACGCCCTGTCCTGGCTGCTGCTGGGTAAGTCGATGATCGACGCCGGGTTGAGTCTGCAGACCGGCAGCCTCGGTTGGTGGGCGCTGTTTCGCCGGAACAAGCCGGTTTACCCACCCATGCCGGTGCGGGGTCTGTTTCGGTTGACCCGCCAACCGATTTACGTCTCGTTCACGCTGACGCTGTGGACCGTTCCGACCTGGACGCCCGATCAGCTTGTGCTCGCCCTCACCCTCACCGGCTATTGCCTGCTGGCGCCGTTGCTCAAAGAGGCCCGCTTCCGGCGCATCTACGGTTCGGCATTTGACGCCTACGCCAGCGCCGTCCCGTACTGGTTGCCGCTGCCGCGCAAAAGGCGCTGATCCGTTCAGCTGCTGTGACGGTTCAGTGACACCGGGCCCGATCACTGAGGTTTTCGCGACTTCCGGAGCTCTCCGGGAGCACGATCAGGGCATACTGGGTTCATGCCGAGCAAATCCCGGTCGTCGACGGCCGCACCCGTCAGCGTGATCGCCGGAGTTCAGGGCGCACTGCCGTCGAACCGCTTCAGCCAGGAGGAGATCGCCGAAGCCTTTCTGACACTGCCCGCCATGTCCGAGCACGGCGACATCGTTCGCCACATGCACCGCGCAGCGAAGGTGGACCACCGCAACCTTGTGCTGCCGCTGCAGCGCTACTCCACACTGACCGACTTCGGCGAAGCCAACGACATCTTCATCGAGAACGCCGTGGAACTGGGCTGCGCCGCGCTGACCGCTGCCCTGGATGAAGCCGGACTGACCCCCGGAGACGTCGACCTGCTGATGTCCACCACGGTGACCGGCATCATGGTGCCCTCGCTGGAGGCGCGGGTCGCAGCACGGGTGGGCCTGCGACCGGATGTTCGCCGGGTGCCGCTGTTCGGACTGGGTTGCGTCGCCGGCGCGGCCGGGATCGCCCGCCTGAACGACTACCTGCGGGGCGCACCAGACGACGTCGCAGTGCTGTTGTCGGTCGAGTTGTGCTCGTTAACCTTTCCCGCGGTCCAGCCCACGATCGCGGGATTCGTCGGCACCGCCCTGTTCGGCGACGGCGCGGCTGCAGTGGTTGCGGTGGGGGAGCGGCGAGCCCAGCAGATGGGCTGTGACGGACCGGCGGTCGTCGACACCCGGAGCCACCTCTACCCGGATTCGCTTCGCACCATGGGCTGGGATGTCGGCGCGAGCGGTCTGACACTCGTTCTGTCCCCAGACGTCCCGGAAGTTGTCAGCCAGTACCTGCCAAGCGACGTCGCCAACTTCCTGGCCCCACACGGCCTCACTGCCGATGAAATCCGCACCTGGGTAAGCCACCCGGGCGGCCCCAAGGTGATCGAGGCGATCGTCTCCAGCCTGGGCCTGCCCGACGACGCCTTGGAGTTGACATGGCGCTCCCTGGCCGACGTCGGCAATCTGTCGTCCTCGTCGGTCCTGCATGTGCTACGCGACACCATCGCCAAGAGTCCTGCTGCCGGGCCCGGGGTGCTCATGGCGATGGGGCCGGGCTTCTGCTCGGAACTTGTTCTGATGCACTGGAATTGAAAACCGGTGGTCAACTGGTACGTACTTCTGGTCCTCGTCGTCGCCGTTGAGCGGCTAGCCGAGTTGGTAGTCGCCCGGCGCAATCTGGCGTGGAGTTTGGAGCGCGGCGGTGTGGAGTTCGGGGCATCGCACTACCCGGTGATGGTGGTGCTGCACACCGGGCTGCTGGTGGGTTGCCTGGTGGAGGTCTTCGCGCTGGACCGCCCCTTCATCCCCGCGCTGGGCTGGCCAATGCTGGCCATCGTGATCGCCGCGCAAGGCTTGCGCTGGTGGTGCATCACCAGCCTGGGTCGGCAGTGGAACACCCGGGTGATTGTCGTCCCCGGTGCTCAGCGGATCAACGGCGGGCCCTACCGGCTGATGCCGCATCCCAACTACGTCGCGGTGGTGGCAGAAGGCATCGCGCTGCCACTGGTGCACAGCGCCTGGATCACCGCGCTGACCTTCACCGTCCTCAACGC
The DNA here is from genome assembly GCF_044370595.1 of Mycobacterium sp. Lineage (GTDB taxonomy): Bacteria > Actinomycetota > Actinomycetes > Mycobacteriales > Mycobacteriaceae > Mycobacterium. The sequence continues at coordinate 20,895 of NZ_JBILVF010000022.1, read as the reverse complement.
GCTGCTACTCAGCAGGCGTATCAGCATTGAAAACTCGGCACTGGCGAGGTTGTCATGATCGATCTGCTCGTGGCCGGCGGTGGGCCGGCCGGCCTGGCCACCGCGATCCACGCCGCCCGTGCAGGCCTGGAGACCGTCGTGGTCGACCGCCGCCCCGGTCCGATCGACAAGGCGTGCGGTGAAGGGCTGATGCCGCATACCGTCAGGCAACTCCAGGGAATTGGAGTCCCGTTGCGCGGCAAGCCTTTCGGGGGTATCACCTACCTGGATTCCCGCCGGAGCGTACGGGCGGAATTCAAGTCCGGAACGGGTCTGGGGGTCCGTCGCACAGTGCTCTACGAGGCGCTCCACGACACCGCCACCGCCGCGGGCGTACGTATCGTCCAGGGCGAAATCGGTGAGGTCAGCCAAGACGCGACGTCGGTGCGCTGTGGGGACCTGCGGGCTCGCTACCTCGCGGCCGCCGACGGACTGCACTCGCCGATCCGTCGGTCACTGGGACTCAACCGGCCCGCCCCCGGACGGCGTAGGTGGGGCATCCGTCGGCATTACCAGATAGCTCCGTGGAGTGACACCGTGCAGGTGTACTGGGCGCACGACACCGAGGCGTATGTGACTCCGGTCGCCGATGACACCGTGGGCGTGGCCATCCTGACCTCACGGCAGGGCAAATTCGGTGACCATCTCCTCGAATTCCCCGCTCTGACAGAGCGTCTCGGTGGCGTCGCGCACGGATCCGATCGCGCAGCCGGTCCGCTACGGCAACGCGTACGAAGCCGGGCATCAGGTCGGGTGATGCTGGTCGGGGACGCGGCCGGCTACGTCGACGCACTCACCGGCGAAGGCCTGGGCATCGCGTTCGGCGGCGCCGAACTCGTCGTCAAATGTGTCCTGGCCGACACCCCGGACGACTACGACCGGCAGTGGCGGGCCATGTCGCGCCGCTACCGGCTTCTCACCGCCGGACTGCTGCATGCCAGCGGCGTCGCTGTGGTTCGAGCGGCGATCGTCCCGGCAGCCCATGCCATGCCAAGGGTTTTCGGCGGAATCGTCAACCTTCTGGCTTACTAGTCTGGTGATCAGACGATGACCGCCGACACGGGCGGCCAGGCCCAGCCCAGCATTGCCTCGGTACTGGCTGACAGCCCTGAAGTGGTGGCTCTGCGCGTCGAGGGCCTAGCCCAGATGGGCCTGTTCGGCGGCTGCTCACCTGAGCAACTCCTGGCGGTCGCTGAACGGCTCCGACCGCTACGCGCTGAGAGCGGGCAGGTGCTGATGCGCCAGGGGGAGGGAGCCACGTTCTTCATCCTGATCCAGTCCGGTCAGGTCGAGATCAGCCACACCAACGACGACGGTGCGGTCGTCATCGACGAGGCTTCGGCGGGGGTCATCGTCGGTGAGATCGCTCTGCTGCGCGACCGGCCGCGCACCGCCACAGTGACTGCGACGGAGGCGCTGACCGGATACATCGGCGATGAGAAGGCCTTCGCGGCCGTGCTCGACCTGCCCGGAGTCAGCGAGCGTCTGCTTCGGTTCGTGCGTCAGCGTCTGGCGGCCTTCATCACCCCGATCCCGGTGCTGCTCAAAGACGGCACCGAGTTGCTGCTGCGCCCAGTGCTCCCCGGCGACAGCGAGCGGTCGAACAACCCGACGGTGGAGTTCTCCAGCGAAACCCTCTACCGCCGGTTCATGTCCACCCGCGCGCCGAGTCCCTCATTGATGAATTACCTGTTCCAGGTGGACTACATCGACCATTTTGTTTTTGTTCTCCTCGACGGCGCCGACGGACCGGTCGTCGCCGACGTGCGGTTTGTGCGGGACGTCGAGGATCCGTCGGTGGCCGAGATCGCGTTCATCGTCGCCGACGACTACCAGGGCCGGGGTATCGGCAACTTCCTGATGGACGCGGTGACCGTGGCCGCCCGCGTCGGCGGGGTGCAGCGTTTCACCGCCCGCCTGCTGGCCGAGAACCATGCGATGCGCGGCATCCTTGAGCGGTTCGGTGCGCAGTGGGAACGCGACGAACCCGGCGTGGTGACCACGATCTTCGAGGTACCAGGCGTCGAGGACCTCCGCGTCAGCCCGGCGGTGGCGGAGGAAATCCGCGCTATGACAAGGGAAGTGGTGCGTGCCACGGGCGGCTGAGGTTCTCCGCAGCCGGTAGGTTGGCGTTATGCGAACGGCACTGATCGGAACCGGATTGGCCACGGCGGCGGCCGCCGTCTCCGGCAGCCTGGCCAGTCGGCGGGGTGTCCAGGGCTGGTACACCACGATCCGAAAGCCGGGCTACGTACCGCCAAATGCGGTTTTCCCGATCGCCTGGACAACCCTCTACGTCGATATCGCCGCCTCGTCGGCGGCGGCGATCGAGCGCTTCCGGGCCGAGGGTGACCACGCCAAGGCCCGCGGTTACATCGCGGCCCTCGGCGCCAACCTTGTGCTCAACGCCGGCTGGAGTTGGGTGTTTTTCGGCCGCCGCACGCTCGGCCCAGCTGCCGTCGCGGCCGCGGCACTGGCGGTCAGCAGCGCTGATCTAGCCCGCCGAGCCGGCGACGCCGACGTCAAACTCGGTGCGGCGCTCGCTCCCTACCCGCTGTGGTGCACATTTGCCACGGTGATGTCGACCGACATCTGGCGGCTCAACCGCTGAGCCGTGCCCGGCGGTCTGCTTGCCACGGCTGTGGCTGCCTTGCGGGTACATTGACGCCGGTGTTGATGCATAAGGCAGCCGCGCTGCTGGGCTGCACCGCCTCCATCGTCGGCTGCACAACTTCCGGGCCGACCGCCGATATCGGTAGGATCACCGCAGTGAAGTCCAGCTTCGGCCCGCAGTTCTCGGTCACCGAAGTCCCGCCGACGGGTATCGACCCGAAGTTCCTCACCGGCCAGAAAATGCCCGACGGGCTCAAGTTCGAGCCTCCCGGGTGCAAGCAGTTCGCCTCCGGTCAGCTGGTACCCACCGGCACCGAAGGCAATATGGCGGCGGTCTCAGCCGAGGGTGAGGGCAACCGTTTCATCGTCATCGCCGTGCAGACCAACGAACCGGTCCCGGTCGCCGAACCGGGCGCCGAGTGCCGCAAAGTCGGATTCGACGGCGGCGCGGTGCGCGGAACGGTCGAGGCCGTCGAGGTACCCGAGATCGAGGGCACCACAACCATCGGGGTGCACCGGGTGGTGCAGACAGTGGTCGACGGCAAGCCGCGCAGCGGTGAGGTGTTCAACTACTCCGCGCACTTCGGTGACTACCAGGTTATCGTCGCGGCGAATCCGCTCGTCCTGCCGAACAAGCCAATCGCGCCGGTGAACACCCAGCGCGCCCGGGATCTGCTGATCGCCGGCGTCAACGCCATCCGTCAGTAGTTCTTGCGTCAGAGCAGGTTTCTGCTCAGCGCACCCCGCGTGGGCGGAACTGCACACTGATCCGGGGGCCTGCCGCCGCGCTGCTCTTGGGCACCGCGTGCTCCCAGGTGCGCTGGCAGGACCCGCCCATCACCAGCAGATCGCCGTGCGATTGCGGCAATCGCAGCGAGCCGCCGCCGCCCCGGGGGCGCATCGTGAACATTCTGGTGGCGCCCAAGCTGACGACAGCCACCATGGTGTCCTCGGTTTTGCTGCGGCCGTCGGTGTCGCCATGCCAGGCGACACTGTCCGCGCCGTCGCGGTAGAGGCAGAAACCTGCGGTGGTGAACGGCTCACCCAGTTCCCCGCCATAGATGTCGTTGAGGCGCCGTCGCAGCCGGGTCACCGCGGGATGCGGTGGCGGTTCGGTGGTCAGGTCGCAGAAGCTCTCCAGGCGCGGCACGTCGAGCACCCGGTCATACATCCGGCGGCGCTCCGTGCGCCAGGACACCATCGCGAGGAGGTCCTCGAACAGCGTGTCGGCACGGATGGTTCCGTCATCCACCCATCCCGACCGCATCTCGATCCAGGCCCCTGAACCCAGGTCGCGGCGTTCGCAATGGTCGAACAATGAGCCCTGAACTGTCATGGACACGGATGCCAGGATATCGCACATCTGTTCGATCCGAATCGGGAGCCGGGCGCGGGGTTGTCCGGCCGGCAGTCAGCACGGCCAGTGCGTTGAAAGTCTGCGGTGCTGTCATCGCCGCAGAGTGCCGTCAGGCTGCCTCGGCGCGGCGGGGCCGCTGCCGGCCTCCCTGTAGCGCAATCGTTGGAGCAGGCGGGGTTTGGCCGCTGCGGAAGATTACTGTCTAGAGCGTGTCCGGTCTTGGCGTCGACTCCGAAGTCGGCTTGCTGCGCGCGGTCATCCTGCACCGGCCCGGCGCGGAGTTGAAGCGGTTGACCCCCCGCAACAACGACGCCCTGCTTTTCGACGGGCTGCCCTGGGTGGCCCGCGCCCAGGAGGAGCACGACGCTTTCGCCGCACTGCTGCGTTCTCGGGGAGTGGAGGTGCTACTGCTGGCCGAGTTGCTCACCGAGGCGCTGGCCAGCGGCGCGGCCCGGATGCAGGGCATTGCCGCAGCGGTGGACGGCAGACGGCTGGGTCCCCATCTGGCGCAGGAACTTTCAGCGTATCTGCGCAGTCTGCAGCCCTTGGACTTGGGTTATGTACTGATGGCCGGAATGACGTTCACCGAACTGCCGTTCGACGCGCACGGCGACACCTCTCTGGTGCGCCGGATGCATCAGGGGGGCGACTTCGTCATCGAACCACTGCCCAATCTGATGTTCACCCGCGATTCGTCATTTTGGATCGGCGATCGTTTCGCCATCACCTCGCTGGCCTTGCCGGCGCGAATGCGGGAGACCTCGCTGACCGACCTCATCTACGCCCACCATCCGCGTTTCCTTGGCGTCCGGCGGGCCTATGAATCCCACACCGCCCCGGTCGAGGGTGGCGACGTCTTGCTGCTGTCCCCCGGGGTGGTTGCCGTCGGGGTGGGGGAGCGCACCACCTCGGCAGGGGTAGAAGCGTTGGCCCGCAGCCTGTTCGACGACGACCTGGCGCACACCGTGCTTGCCGTGCCGATCGCTCAGGAGCGGGCGACCATGCACCTGGACACGGTGTGCACCATGGTCGACACCGACGCGGTGGTGATGTACCCGGCGGTCCGGCATTCGCTGTCGGCGTTCACCATCACCCGCGGAAAGCCAGGGGTGCGGATCGCCGACGAGCAACCCTTCCTGACAGCCGCCGCCGCGGCGATGGGTATCGGGCAGTTGCGGGTCATCGACACCGGCCTGGATCCGGTGACCGCCGAACGTGAGCAGTGGGACGACGGCAACAACACCCTGGCCCTGGCGCCCGGGGTGGTGGTGGCCTACGAACGAAACACTGAGACCAACGCCCGACTGGCCGATGCCGGTATCGAGGTGCTGCCCATTGCGGCGGCCGAACTGGGCACCGGCCGGGGCGGACCTCGGTGTATGTCGTGCCCGGCGGCGCGGGACCGGCTGCCGAACTAGGTCGGACTGAAAACCCAGCGTCAGCCCTTCGGCGGCCTGCCGCGCATCGCGTTCACCCGACGGCGCCAGTAGACGCCGCAGGCCAGCGCGGTCACAGTGGTGGCGAGATACCCCCCGGCCAGGGCCAGCGCTGGTGCGCCGTGGCCGGTGAGGGTGGCCACGAGGTGTCCCAGGCAGGCGAGGCTGCCGACCAGCGCAATGAGCATCAGCGGAATGACCGCCCCGGAATTGGCCCCGTCGCGAAGCCGCCAACCCCCGAACACCGCGGCCCACAACAGCGCCGTCGCCGACACGAAGTAGGTGATGAAGTAGAGCCGCAACCAACCGTCGAGATCTACGGCGTAGAGATAATTGGCAGGCATGGTCGAGGTGCGCGGACTGACCAACGCGCACAGCAGCATCACCGACCCGGCGAGGGCCACCACCGGCGCGATCCATGTCCTCATGAAGCGGCCGATCTCGGCATCGGGTAGCAGTCGGACGTAGAAGCTTTTCAGCCCCACCGCCGTTCCGGCCAGGTAGCTGATGTTGCCCAGAACCGGAAGCAGGTAGTACTTGCCGGTCAACGGGTAGGACGCCGACGCCACGGCCGGCCACGCCGACTCCAAGGCGGAACCCAGCCCGTACAACGCGACGCCGACGGTGATTGCACCATCCCATCGGGAGCCGAAACTGTGCCGCCGAACCCACAGCGCCCATCCGGCGGCTGTCACTGCCAGCACATTGGCGAGCTGCAAAGCGGTCATGATGTTGTCTCGAACACAACCACAGTTTTTACCCCGATGCGGCTGTGCGAAGAGCTAACTGCGCCAACCTCTCAGATGAAGATGACGGTGCCGACGGTGCCGTTCCCATCCAGCGGCAACCACCGGCGACGAACCCGAGTGGACGAACCCTTACAGCGGGGGCGCATCCGGCCTGCGCTGGAACCGCCGGGTTCGCGATTTGTCCGCCGAGTGGGATCTCGCCCGGTACCCGCTCACCGCCTCGGGGGTGACCAAGCCGCAGTGCACCAACAGTTCGACGGGGTTGATGTCCATTTCGGCGGCCAGTCGCAGCAGGTTGTCGGCGCTGAGCAAGCGGCCCTCGTCGCGTTGCTCGTAGTAGGTGGACCGCCCCACGTTCAGCGCGGCGATGATCTCGCCGATGCGCACCCGGCGCCCTGTCAGTGCGCCGAGCACCTCGGCGAGGTCGATCGAATCGGGCTGGACCGGAAGCACGATCCCAGTTTAGCCCCATCGCGAATCCGGGCGCATATCCGCTCTATCGAACATCATCTGCCTGCCGGCCCGAGTTTGCTGAGACTCAGATATCGCGGGCCGGTCCGAGGCTCAGCGCCAGCTCGGCAGCCACATCTGCATGTTCCACGTCGACTGGGAGACCGGGATTCCGGTGAGCACCGGGAACAGCCACGCGAAGTTGGTGATCGCCAGCGCCAGATACATGCTGACCACAAGGATGCCTAAGGTGCGGCGCTCGGAACTTCGGGTCGGTTTGAACGCGATGTCTCCCAGGATCAGCGCGATCGCCATCATTAGGAACGGGGCCATCGGCACGGCGTAGAAAAAGTACATCTGCCGATCCATGTTGGCCATCCACGGTAGCCAGCCCGCCCCGTAGCCGACCAATACGACCGCGTAGCGCCAGTCGCGTCGCACGAACGCCCGCCACAGCGCGTATCCGATGACCGGTACCGCCACAAACCACATCACCGGTGTGCCGACCAGCAACACCGCCTTGACGCAGGACGATGCACCGCAGCCCGGGACGTCCTGGTTGTCGATGGCGTAGAGCACCGGCCGCAGCGACATGGGCCAGGTCCACGGCTTGGATTCCCAGGGGTGGTGATTGCCCGCCGAATTGGTCAGGGAGGAATGGAAGTGGAATGCCTTGGAGGTGTAATGCCACAGCGACCGGATGGCATCCGGTGGCTGCCACCACTGGCGCTCCCCGATCGATTGACCCACCTCGTGCCGGTTGACCGCGGTCTCCGAGGCGAACCACGGCGCATAGGCCAGCAGATAGAGGCCAAACGGGATCAGGCCCAACACGTAGGCCGCCGGTCCGGCATCACGGCGCAGCGTCCCCGCCCAAGGCCGCGGCACCCGATAGGCCCGCCGGGCAGCCACGTCCATCGCCAGCGTCATCAGCCCGAAAAAGGCGATGTAGTACAGCCCCGACCATTTCGTCGCGAAGGCAAACCCCAACAGCACCCCGGCCCCGAATCGCCACCACCGCACGCCGAGCCTTGGGCCCCAGGGCGTCTCGGCGATGCGGCCCTGGAGAAACGCGATGTGCATCCGCGCGCGGACCTCGTCGCGGTCGACCATCAACGCCCCGAACGCGCCGACGGCGAACACCGTCATGAAAATGTCCAGCAGCGCGGTGCGTGACGCCACAAAGCTGACCCCGTCGGCCACGATCAGCAGGCCCGCCATGGCACCCACCGCGGTGGACCGGCTGATCCGCCGGGCGATCCGCGTCACCAGCACCGCCAGGATCACGCCGAACACCGCGGCGGTCAGCCGCCAGCCCAGACCGGTGTAGCCGAAGATCGCCTCGCCTGCAGCGATCAGCTGCTTGCCCAGCGGCGGGTGCACCACCAGGCCGAAACCCGGGTTGTCCTCCACGCCGTAGTTGTGCAGTAACTGCCAGGCCTGCGGGGCGTAGTGCTTTTCGTCGAAAATGGGCGTGCCGGCGTCGGTCGGCGAGCCGAGGTTCATGAACCTTGTCAGCGCAGCCAACGCGCCCACCACCGCCGTCGCGGCCCAGCCCCGCAGCCTGTCGGTGGGGCCGAAATCGGCCACCGGGATCAGGGGTCCGGGGCCGACGACCGGCACGCGGCGCTGCGGCGCCTCGAGGTCGTCAGCGGTGATGGTCACCCGGTGAATCGTAGGCTGTGGGGGTGTCGACCGGCGGGCAGGAGCGCAGCGACTCGGGATCGGGTACCGGCGGGCAGGAGCGCAGCGACTCGGGATCGGGTACCGGCGGGCAGGAGCGCAGCGACTCGGGATCGGGTACCGGCGGGCAGGAGCGCAGCGACTCGGGGTCAAGCCCTGGCCGTCTACTTCTCGGGGCCACTCCACTCGGCCAGCCGGCCGACGCGTCACGGCGCCTGATCGACGCCTTCAGCGACGCCGACGTCGTCGCCGCCGAGGACACCCGCCGGGTGCGGGCCCTGGCCAGGTCGCTGGAGGTGACGATCCGTGGGCGGGTGGTCAGCCTGTTCGACCAGAACGAGGCCACTCGGGTGCCGGCACTGGTGGCCGACATCGCCGCCGGGGCCACGGTGCTGGTTGTCAGCGACGCCGGGATGCCCCTGATCAACGACCCCGGCTACCGGTTGGTGGCGGCCTGCATCGAGGGTGGTCTGACCGTTTCCTGTCTGCCCGGCCCATCGGCGGTGACCACCGCACTGGCGGTATCCGGGCTGCCGTCGGACCGGTTTTGTTTCGAGGGATTCGCTCCGCGCAAGAAGTCGGCGCGGCGCAGTTGGCTGGCGGAACTGGCCGTTGAACCCCGGACCGCGGTGTTCTTCGAGTCACCGCGGCGGCTCGCCGACTGCCTGACCGACGCGGTCGAACAACTCGGGCCGCAACGGCGTGCCGCGGTGTGCCGGGAATTGACCAAAACCCATGAGGAGATCCGCCGCGGCACCTTGGCGGAGTTGGCGGGCTGGGCGGTCGAGGGGGTTCTCGGTGAAATCACCGTGGTGCTGGCCGGGGTGATTCCAGTGGCCGACCTGGAGTCATTGCTAGCCGAGGTGACCGCTCTGGTCGACGGTGGGATGCGGGTCAAGGACGCCTGCGCGACGGTCGTCGAGGCGCATCGAGGCGCCCCGTCGCGGCGCGAACTCTACGACGCGGTGCTCCGTGCGCGCCCAGGCGGGCGTGATTGCGGCGACTCGGGAGACGGGGCTGACCAGGAATCGCGGTGAACGATAGCCGCGGCTTTGTCCAGACATTCCTGCCATTCGGCGTCCGGATCGGAGTCTGCTGTGATGCCGCCGCCCACCCCGAGCACCGCCCGGGACTCCGCGTCGAACTCCACCGTGCGGATCGCCACGTTCAATTCGCAACCGGCCACCGGTGAGGCAAACCCGACGGTGCCGCAGTAGACACCGCGTCGTCGCGGCTCCCACTGCGAAAGCAGTTGCCGAGCGCGGGTTTTCGGGGTGCCGGTGACCGATGCCGGCGGAAAGGTCGCGGCAAGCAGTTCGGCAGCCGGCACCTGCTCGGGCACCCGCGCCGACACCGTCGACACCAGATGCCACACACCCGGCGCCGGGCGGACGGCCAGCAGTTCGGGAACCGTCACCGAACCGGTGCGGGCCACCCGGCCCAGGTCATTGCGCACCAGGTCGACGATCATGATGTTCTCGGCGACGTCCTTGGCTGAGGCGCGTAAGCGCTGCGGGTCGGCCTGCAGCGGCAGGGTGCCTTTGATCGGGCCGGAACGGACCTCTTCGCCGGCCCGGCTGAGGAACAACTCCGGGGACAGGGATGCCACTGCACCCCAGTGGCCGGCCAGGAAGGCGGCCCGCGCCGGGGTGGTGCGGGCCACCGCGTCGGCGAAGAAATGCAGCGGCGAACCGCTGACGGTGCCGGTGAAGTGGGTGCAGACACAGGCCTGGTACACCTCCCCGGCGCGGATGGCCTCAAGGCAGGACAGCACCGCGCCGCGGTGCAGGTCGGCGTTCGGCGCCTGCCAGACGATCTCACAACCGCCCTGCCCGCCGGAGGAGTCCAAAGCGACGGTGATCCAGTCGGGAATGGATGCGCCGGTGAGGGTTTCGTACCACCACACGCCGTCGCCATCCAGCCGCAGCACACAGTCGGTCCACCCGCCGGCGGCATCGGGGATCCGCGGCGGTGCACCGTCCGCCCCGGCGTCCGGGTAGGACAGGTAACCCATCCACCCGCCGCCGACGGCGTCGCTGCGGTCGCCGGGAGGCACCGCGAAAACCGATTCGGGGGCCACCGGCTGGGCGTGCAGCGTCGGGGCGATCACCGCCGCCGAGTCGAACCACTCACCGACCAGAGCGGCCGGGGGATCCAGTCCGGCGGCGCGGGCACCCGCATCGACCTTTCGCAGCACCTCGGCGGCCGAACCCAGGGCCCCCAGCCGCTCGACGCGCATCGTCATAGCTTGCCCTCCCCGTGAGAGCAGAGGCAAAGTGTCCCGACGGACTGGTCAGCCACCACGGCGCGGCCATACTGGGACCGTGCCAGGACCGTCGCCCGTTTCCTACCGGCATACCGTGATCGGCCTGCTGATGCTGACCTTCGTAACCGGTCTCATCGACGCGATCAGCGTGCTGGTCCTCGGGCATGTCTTTGTCGCCAACATGACGGGGAATGTCATTTTCCTCGGCTTCGTGTTCGTTCCGCATTCCGGCGTGGACCTCACCGCCGCTGCCGTGGCGTTCGCCTTCTTCGTCCTCGGCGCCATCATCGGCGGCCGGTTTGGCAGGCACCTTAACCACGATCTGGATTTGTGGATCACTGTTGCGCTGGGCGCCGAGCTACTCGCGCTGTCGACGTTAGCCGTGCTGGCCGGCACCGGTGTTCTCGGCTACCACGGAACCGGCAGGCTCATCCTGATCGCGGGACTGGCGATGGTGTTCGGCGCGCAGAACGTCATCGCGCGCCGGTTTGGGATCCCGGAGCTGAGCACCACCGTGATCACCGGCACGATTGCCGGCATCGGTTCAGACAGCCGACTGGCCGGGGGAAGAGGCGATCGCGAGAAGCTGCGCTGGGCGGCGGTGCTCACTTTGTGTGCCGGTGCGGTCGTCGGCGCGACACTCTCCAGATTCGTCGTCGCACCCGTGATCGGACTGGCCGCAGTCACAGTGGCCGCGGCGCTCGCGGTCTTCCGGTTCGGACCGAAACCCGCTGAGGTCGCCTGATCATTAGCTGGTCGTTGTTGAGCGGCGCGGTGCTAGGGGGCTTCATACCGGGGGAAAACCCCGGACGGCGCCGGCAGCGCGGTGCCGGGGCTTAGCCGGTTGGCCAGCGCGGCAAAGTCGCGCTGATCCTCGGGCTGGCCGAGCAAGTCGAGCAGCTTGGCCGCTGAGGCGGGCATCACCGGCTGCACCAGGACCGCAGCGATCCGGACTGCCTCCAGCGTGGTGTAGAGCACGGTGCGGAAGCGGACCTGGTCGGCGTCGGCCTCCGACTTGCGCAGCACCCACGGTTCCTGCGCTGAGAAGTAGCGATTGGCGGCGCCCAACATCAGCCAAACGGCCTCCAGGCCCTGATGCATGGCCTGCAAGTCGAATGCCTCACGCACCCGTCCCAGCAACCCGTCGGCCAGCGTCAACAATTCGGTGTCCTCGGCGCTGAACCCCCCCGGCTCAGGCACTGCGCTGCCGAGATTCTTGTTGACCATCGACAGCGAGCGCTGCGCCAGGTTGCCCAACTCGTTGGCCAGATCGGTGTTGACCCGGCCGATGATGGCTTCCTCGCTGTAGCTGCCGTCCTGGCCGAACGGCACCTCGCGCAGCAGGAAGTACCGGACCGGGTCGACCCCGAAGGTCTCCACCAGTGCCACCGGGTCGACGACGTTGCCGACCGACTTGCTCATTTTCTCGCCCCGGTTGTAGAGGAACCCGTGCGCAAAAACTCTGCGCGGCAGAGGGATTCCCGCCGACATCAGGAATGCCGGCCAGTAGACGGCGTGGAAGCGAATGATGTCCTTGCCGATCATGTGCAAATCGGCGGGCCAATAGCGTTGGTAGAGAACACCATCGGTGTCCGGGTATCCCACTCCGGTCAGGTAGTTGGTCAGGGCGTCGACCCAGACGTACATCACGTGTTCCGGATCACCGGGAACCGGCACCCCCCAGTCGAACGAGGTGCGCGAAATCGACAGGTCGCGCAGACCGCCGGAGACGAAACTGACCACCTCGTTGCGCCGGACATCAGGGGCGATGAAATCCGGGTTGGCCGCGTAGTGCGCCAAGAGGCGTTCGGCGTAGGCCGACAGCCGGAAGAAGTAGGTCTGCTCCTCGGTCCAGGTCACCGGGGTACCGGTTTCAGCGGCCACCCGGGTGCCGTCGGTACCCACAGTGGTCTCGGCCTCGGTGAAGAAGCGCTCGTCGCGCACCGAGTACCAACCCGAGTAACTGTCGGAGTAGATGTCACCGTTGTCGGCCATCCGCTGCCAGATCGCCGTCGACGCCGCGTAGTGGTCGGGATCGGTGGTGCGGATGAACCGGTCGAAGGAGATGTTGAGCATCTCCTCCAACCGCTGGAATTGATCGGAGTTGCGGCGGGCGAAGTCCGGCGTCGGCAGCCCTTCGGCGGCGGCGGTCTGCGCCATCTTCAGGCCGTGCTCGTCGGTGCCGGTGAGGAACCGCACGTCGAAGCCGTCTAGTCGTTTGAACCGGGCTATCGCGTCGGTCGCGATGTATTCGTAGGCGTGCCCGACATGCGGTGCGCCATTGGGGTAGGCGTTGGCGGTGGTCACTTAGAAGGGCTCGCTCATATTGCCCCTCACCTTATTGTGTTGCGGTGAGCAAGCGACCGGACCGTCAGCCTCCACCGGCCCCGGAACCGTTGGCACCGCTGATCGACGCCCACACCCACCTTGACGTCTGCGGTGCCCGCACCCCGGACGATGTCCGTGCCATCGCCGACCGCGCCGAGGCCGTCGGTGTGCAGGCGATGGTGACCATCGCCGACGACCTCGCCTCGGCCCGCTGGGCGGCGCGCGCCAGCGAATGGGACGCCCGGGTCTACGCCGCGGTGGCACTGCACCCCACCCGCGCCAATGCGTTGGCCGGCCGGCAGGGCGAGGCCGCCCGCGCCGAGATCGAACGGTTGGCCTGCGCGCCGCGCGTCGTGGCAGTCGGCGAGACGGGGATCGACCTGTACTGGCCGGGCAAACTGGACGGCTGCGCAGAACTCGGCGTGCAGCGCGAGGCGTTCGCCTGGCATATCGATCTGGCCAAGCGCACCGGCAAGCCCCTGATGATTCACAACCGTGACGCCGACACCGAGGTACTCGACGTGCTGCGCGCCGAAGGCGCTCCGGACACCGTCATCTTGCACTGCTTTTCCTCTGGTCCACAGATGGCCCGGACCTGCGTGGAGGCCGGCTGGATCCTGAGCCTGTCCGGGACCGTCAGCTTCCGCAACGCCCATGAGCTGCGGGCCGCCGCGCCGCTTATCCCGCCCGGTCAGTTGCTGGTCGAGACCGATGCGCCGTTTCTGACCCCGCACCCCTTTCGCGGCGCCCCCAACGAGCCGTACTGCCTGCCCTACACCGTTCGGGCGCTGGCCCAACTCGTGGGCCGTCCCGCGGAGGAACTGGCTGAGGAATCAGCCCGAACCGCCGAGCGGATCTACCAGATGGAACCCAAGCAAATAGACTGAAAGTCTTCTAAGAGGTGTGCCTTCGTTGTCCGGACACTCGCCGGATGGCTACGAACGACCCCCTCGTCAGTGGGCGTCAGTGGGCGTCAGTGGGCGTCAGTGGGCGTCAGTGGGCGTCAGTGGGCGACGTGGAGCGCGCGATTCGACGGACGGGTGTTCTAAGCTGACCGGGCTGGGGGTGACTTGTCCTGGCTCACCCGGTGAGCCGTCCGACGCTTTTGCTGTCCTGCGCGCAACGGGGAAGGTGCGGTCGGCCGAGACCCGCCGGTCGGTCCAGCCCTGACCGAAGACACGGGAGAGAACCACTGGTCTGCGCTACGCTGAACGATATCCGGAGACCAGGATCATGCAGAAAGCGATCAACCAAAGAGAGTCGGGCCGGGGGGCACATCTCGTTTGCGGAAGAAGGACATCATGACAATCCGGCTACTCACCCGAACCGAGATCCGAAACATCGCCCGCGAACTGGAATTCCGTCCGCGCAAGGCCTTCGGTCAGAACTTCGTCCACGACGCCAATACGCTGCGCCGGATCGTGTCCTCCTCGGGTATCAACAAGAACGACCATGTGCTCGAGGTCGGCCCGGGTATGGGTTCGCTGACCCTGGCACTACTTGATCGCGGCGCCACCGTGACCGCCGTGGAGATCGACCCCGTGCTTGCCGGGCGACTGCCCAGGACGATCGCCGAACATTCGCACAGTGAAATACACCGGCTCACCGTGCTCAACCAGGACGTCCTGACACTGCGCCCGGACGAGGTCGCCAGCCCGCCGACCGCCGTCGTGGCCAACCTGCCGTACAACATCGCCGTGCCGGCGTTGCTGCATCTGTTCTGCGAGTTCCCGTCAATTCGCACCGCCACGGTGATGGTGCAGGCCGAGGTCGCCGAGCGCCTTGCCGCCGAACCAGGCGGCAAGGAGTACGGCGTGCCCAGCGTCAAGATTCGATTCTTCGGCAACGTGCGCCGCTACGGCATGGTCTCGCCCACCGTGTTCTGGCCCATCCCGCGGGTCTACTCCGGCCTGGTGCGCGTCGACCGCCACGAGACCGCCCCCTGGCCGCAGGATGAGGTGTTCCGCCGGCAGGTCTTCGAACTCATCGACATCGCCTTCGCCCAGCGGCGCAAGACGGTACGCAACGCCTTCCTGGAGTGGGCCGGAACCGGCAACGAGTCAGCCCAGCGGTTACTGTCGGCCAGTATTGACCCGGCCCGTCGTGGTGAGACTCTGACGGTTGCCGACTTCGTGCGCCTGCTGCAGCGTTCCGGAACGGCCAAGACGTCCTCACCGGCCGACGAACCGGCCGACCTGCGCTGACGGTCGCCGGAAACCGATACCCTTCCAGGCGTGCCAACTAACGGCAGCGCCGCTGCGGAATGGGTGCCGACCGGGTCGGTGACCGTCCGGGTGCCTGGCAAGGTCAACCTGTTCCTCGGCGTCGGCGACCGTCGCCCCGATGGCTACCACGAAGTGACCACCGTCTTCCACGCCGTCTCGTTGTCCGATGACGTGACCGTCCGTACCGCCGACGTGCTCTCGTTGAACGTGGTCGGCGAGGGGGCCGATGAGGTTCCCGTCGACGAACGCAACCTGGCCTGGCGGGCCGCCGAACTGATGGCCGACCACGTCGGACGTTCCCCGGATGTCGAAATCACCATCGCGAAGTCGATCCCGGTGGCCGGCGGAATGGCCGGCGGCAGCGCCGACGCGGCCGCCGTACTGGTCGCCATCAACTCGCTGTGGGAACTCGGCGTCCCGCGCCGGGATCTGCACGCCATGGCCGCCGAACTCGGCAGCGATGTTCCCTTCGCCCTGCACGGCGGGACGGCGCTGGGTACCGGCCGCGGTGAGGACCTGGCGACGGTGTTGGCCCGCAATACGTTCCACTGGGTGTTGGCCTTCGGCATCAGCGGCTTGTCCACCGCGGCGGTCTATGCCGAGATCGACCGGTTACGGGACGCCGGCGTGCCGCCCCGACTCGACGACCCCGAACCGCTGCTGACCGCTCTGTCCGCCGGCGACCCGCTCGCCTTGGCCCCGTTGCTGGGCAACGACCTGCAGCCCGCCGCCGTGAGCCTACGGCCGGAATTGCGTCGCACCCTGCGAGCCGGTAGCGAGGCGGGTGCGCTCGCCGGCCTGGTGTCGGGTTCCGGCCCAACGTGTGCCTTCCTGTGCGCTTCGGCGCGGGCCGCCCTCGACGTCGGCGCGGAACTGGCTGGCGCCGGCGTGTGCCGGACTGTGCGGGTGGCCAGCGGCCCGGTGCACGGGGCCCGGGTGGTGCCGACGTCGACCTCAGGCGCGTGACACGCCGACCAATCTTGCGGCGGGAGTTGGCCAGGATCTTAAGGGAAGTTTAAGATCAACGACAGTGACAGCGAAACGCTCCTCATACTTACGGGCGCGCCGCCTAGGAGGCCAGCGGCGCCGGACGGAGCATGGAGAGACGTTGTCGCCCGCTTTGATGCCAGGGCCGCGCCGGACGCCGAGGAGGTCGCCGTGAGCCGCTTCACCGACAAGATGTTCCACAACGCCTTGACCAGCGACAGAGGCATGGTCACCGGTGAGCCGCAGGAACCTGTCCGGCACACCTGGGGGGAGGTTCATGAACGAGCCCGGTGCATAGCCGGCGGTCTGGCCGCCGCCGGGGTTGGGCCCGGTGACGCGGTTGGCGTACTAGCCGGTGCGCCGGTGGAGATCGCACCGACCGCCCAGGCGCTGTGGATGCGCGGAGCCAGCATCACCATGCTGCACCAACCCACTCCCCGCACCGATCTGGTGCATTGGGCGGAGGACACCACCAACGTCATCGACATGATCGAGGCCAAGGTCGTCGTCATTTCCGAACCATTCCTGCCTGCCGCCCCGGTGCTGACTGAGCGCGGCGTGACGGTTCTGACCGTCGCCGATCTGCTGACTTCCGACCCCACCGATCCTGTCGAGACCGGTGAGGACGACGTCGCCCTGATGCAGCTGACCTCAGGTTCGACCGGCTCCCCGAAGGCCGTCGTCATCACCCACCGCAACATTTACTCCAACGCTGAAGCCATGTTCATCGGCGCTCAGTACGACGTCGAGAAGGACGTCATGGTCAGTTGGCTGCCCTGCTTCCACGACATGGGCATGGTCGGCTTTTTGACCATCCCGATGTACTTCGGGGCCGAATTGGTCAAGGTCACCCCGTTGGACTTCCTGCGAGACACGCTGCTGTGGGCCAAGCTGATCGACAAGTACCGCGGCACCATGACTGCCGCGCCTAACTTCGCCTATGCGTTGTTCGCCAAACGGCTTCGGCGCCAAGCTAAACCGGGTGAA
The DNA here is from genome assembly GCF_044370595.1 of Mycobacterium sp. Classification (GTDB taxonomy): domain Bacteria; phylum Actinomycetota; class Actinomycetes; order Mycobacteriales; family Mycobacteriaceae; genus Mycobacterium. The sequence continues at coordinate 3,775 of NZ_JBILVF010000022.1, read as the reverse complement.
TTTGACCTCTCCACTCTGCGGTTCGCGCTGTCCGGTGCCGAGCCGGTGGAACCGGCCGACGTAGAGGATCTGCTGGATGCCGGCAAGCCCTTCGGGCTGAGCCCGACTGCCATTCTGCCGGCCTACGGGATGGCCGAGACCACCCTGGCGGTGTCGTTCTCCGAATGCGACGCGGGGCTGGTGGTCGACGAGGTTGACGCCGACCTGCTGGCCGCGCTGCGTCGCGCCGTACCGGCGACCAAGGGCAACACCCGTCGGCTTGCCACTCTGGGCCCGCTACTGCAGGATCTCGAGGCCCGCATCGTTGACGAGGACGGCACTGTGCTGCCGACCCGCGGGGTCGGAATCATCGAACTGCGCGGCGAGTCGCTGACCCCCGGCTACATCACCATGGGCGGCTTCGTCCCGGCGCAGGACGAGAACGGCTGGTATGACACCGGCGACCTCGGCTACCTCACCGAGGAGGGACACGTCGTGGTCTGCGGCCGGGTCAAGGACGTCATCATCATGGCTGGCCGCAACATCTACCCGACCGACATCGAGCGGGCGGCCGGGCGGGTGGAGGGTGTGCGCCCCGGCTGCGCTGTGGCGGTGCGTCTGGACGCCGGCCACTCCCGGGAGACTTTTGCGGTGGCGGTGGAGTCCAACGCGTGGGAAGACCCGGCCGAGGTGCGGCGCATCGAGAAGCAGGTGGCTCACGAGGTGTTCGCCGAAGTCGACGCACGGCCGCGCAACGTGGTTGTGCTGGGGCCGGGCACCATTCCGAAGACCCCCTCAGGCAAGCTGCGCCGCTCCACCTCGCTGACACTGGTCACCTAAGCAGCGCGCGCAGTGCGTTCACGCTCACAGCGTAGCGAGGATGGTGTTCATCTCGCCGATCTCCAGCTGCTGGGAGGCGACGATCGAGCGGCACAGCGTGATCTCGTCGGGGAATTCACCGTTGGCAATTTCGTTCTGCGCCATGGTGATAGCGCCTTCATGGTGCGGGATCATCAGATTGAGATAGAGCCGGGAGGCGTCGACACCCGCAGCGGCGCGCAACGCCGCCATTTCCGACTCGGACGCCATCCCGCCCATGCCCATCATCCCCATGCCGCCCATGCCGCCCATGCCGGGGCCGCCCGCGCCGGGGCTTCCCGGCATCATCGGACCGCCGCCCGGACCCATGCCCGGCATACCGCCAGGCATCATGCCCCCGCCGCTCATGCCCCAACTGTTCAACCAGCCCTGCATCGCGACGATCTCCGGAGCCTGCGCCGCCTTGATCCGGGTGGCCAGGTCCACCACCCGAGGGTCGATGTTCGGTTTGGCCAACACGATGTCACTCATGTCGATGGCCTGCTGATGATGCGGAACCATGTGCATGGCGAACATCACGTCGGCGTGGTTATGGACACTCCCTATCTGCGGATCGGCTGCAGCGTCTGACCATCCCGCCACCCACAGCGCCGCCATCATTGCGGCAATCAACACCACTGTTCTGCGCACGCCGACCCCCTTGTGATCGGCAGGGTGATACCCGTGGAGTCCGGCTTTCAAACGTGGATCTGTAGTTGGCCCACCCGACACGGCAGCGATAAGACCGATCGCGCTGTCGCTGCGCGAATTGGAATGCCGGTCTAGTACAGTTTCCCCCGAGTCAAGTCAGGGAGAGGACGGGATGGCCAAAACTCGTTTGGTTACCGCGATTGCAGCAGGTGTGCTCCTCGGGGGCATCTCGACGGGCATCGCGTGGGCGGGCGGTCCGGGTGGTGCTGTTGAGGACCCGGAGGACATTTTCGCTGCTGTGGGTACCGGCACCTTCGAGGATTTCTCGGACGGCCCCGGCGGTTTGAGCGGTGAGGCGGGTTTCACCGCCACCGGTGACACCGCTGAGGAGGCTTCCGCGGCGGTTATCGCGCAGTGCCAGGCGGCCGGCGGTGTGGACTGCACCGCGGATGAGGTGACCAACGACAACCTGTGCATCGTGTCGGTCGGTTCGGGTATTGCCGGGGTGGTGGCCGGTGGCGCTGGCGTGACCGTGGAGGCGGCCCGCCTGGATGCGATCAACAAGGCGGCGGCGAATAACACGCCGATGAGCGCCGATGCCGTGGTCATCATTTCGGCCTGCCCCTAAGCCGGGTGCGCTGATGTCAAGTTCCGCAGTCACATCCCGGAAGGGGAAACTCATCATGAACGGTCGCACCGCGACGGCAGTGCTGGTGGCGGGTTTGGTTGTGGCGGCTGGGGTTTCGGCGCCCACCGCCGGTGCGCGGCCGACCTGCCAGCAGACCGACTTCAAGAGCATCTGTCAGACCAATGGCAGTGTTTCGATCAAGGCCCGGCCGGGCACCGTCGCTCCGCCCGCCAACATCCCGGTGTTCCCATGGATCGGCGGACCGGGCCGTCGTCGCTGAACGCGCTCAGAAAGGCTGATATGTGGAATCCCCGTAAGGCATGGGCAGCGCTAGCGGCGGCCCTGATCGCCGGCAGTATCTCGACGGGCATCGCGTGGGCGGGCGGTCCGGGTGGTGCTGTTGAGGATCCGGAGGACATTTTCGCTGCGGTGGGTACTGGTACTTTCGAGGATTTCTCGGATGGCCCCAATGGCCTGAGCGGTGAGGCGGGTTTCACCGCCACCGGTGACACCGCTGAGGAGGCCTCGGCCGCGGTGATCGCGCAGTGTCAGGCTGCCGGTGGTGTGGATTGCACCGCGGATGAGGTGACCAACGACAATCTCTGCATCGTGTCGGTGGGTTCGAGTACCGCTGGGGTGGTGGCCGGTGGCGCCGGGGTGACCGTGGATGCGGCCCGCCAGGATGCGATCAACAAGGCGGCAGCTAACAACACGCCTCTGGGCGCGGATGCCGTGGTCATCATTTCGGCCTGCCCTTAAGTCGGGTGAGCTGATGTCAAGTTCTGCAGCTACCTCCCGGAAGGGGAAACTCATCATGAACGGTCGCGCCGCGACGGCAGTGCTGGCGGGTTTGGTTGTGGCGGCGGGGGTATCAGCACCCACCGCCGGTGCCCGGCCGACCTGCCAGAACACCGACTTCAAGAGTGTCTGCCAGACCAACGGCAGTGTGTCGATCAAGGCCCGGCCCGGCACCGTTGCCCCGCCCGCCAACCTCCCGGTGTTCCCATGGCTGGGCATGCCGGGCGCCCGCTGAGTGCCGTCCGGAACCCTCACCGGCCACTGACGGCATTACCAGGCGTGAACGTGGTTCTGCGCGGGTTCTAAGCCGGCCTGGATGAGCAGTTCGGTTGCATCGGCGGCCAGCTCGCACAGCGTGGGCACCTCGGTGCGTTCGGTGGCGTTGAACGTCTCAAGCACAAATGCCGCTGGGTCCTTGCGGCCCGGCGGGCGACCGATGCCGATACGTACCCGCTGAAACTCCTTGCTGCCCAGCGCATTGGCCACGGAGCGCAATCCGTTGTGGCCGCCCTCGCCGCCGCCGAGTTTCAGCCGGACCTTCCCGAAGTCGATGTCGAGTTCGTCGTGGATGACGATGACGTCACCCGGCGGGATCGAATAGAACTTCGCCAGCGGCCCGACCTGCCGGCCGGACTCGTTCATGTAGCAGCGCGGCTTGGCCAGCACGACCGGCCGGCCGCCAAAGCGGCCGGTTGCAACCTCGGCCCCGGACTTCTTGTGCACCTTGAACGGCGTAGCGATTCGCGCGGCCAGCAGGTCGGCCACCATGAACCCAACGTTGTGCCGGGTCTTGGCGTACTGCGGTCCCGGATTGCCCAGGCCGACGACCAGCAGCGTTGTCCCGGATGGGGACTCGGCCAT
>NZ_JBILVF010000232.1:0-3342 GCF_044370595.1 Mycobacterium sp. | reverse complement strand
CGCCGGCGGGCATCCGCAGGTAGCCCGTCTCAGCGTGCATCGGTTGGCCGTCGGGGGAGCGGGTCCGCTGGGTGTAGGTCAGAAACGGTTTGCCGGTGTGGCCGACGATGACGTCCTCGAGATAGTCGAAGGGTGTGATCGTCGGGTACTCCCCGCTGCCGCGACCCGACCAGGACCCCAGCAGCGGAGCCAGTGTTGCGATGCCGGGGTGCAACTCGGGCATCTGCTGCCTAGACCGGTCCGACGAGTTCGACCCAGTTGCCGTCCGGGTCGGCGACGAAGCACCACCCCATCCCGGGCACCGCCGGGAAGGCGGTGGGTTCTTCGACAACGGGGTGTCCGGAGTCGGCGGCTTGCCGGGCGGCGTCGCGAACGTCGGCGACGACCAGGGTGATGTAACGGATCCCGCCCTGGGCGCGTCCCCCGCCGGGAGTCGGCGGGGACGCCGGAGGGTCGTTGTAGCTGACCAGTTTGAGCACCACGTTGGCGCCCACGGCGTAGCGCTTCATCGACCCGCCGGGGAAATCCAGGTCGGCTTGGTGGGTCAGCCCCAGGTAGCCCTCATAGAAACCGACCATCGCGTCGCGGTTGGTCGTGACCAGGCCGACCTCGATGCTGGGTGCGAGCAGTTGGACAGCCACGGTCGTCCTCTCAGACCTTCGTTCCGACGGTGATCAGGTCACCCACCATCCGGGTCCATACCGGCCGGTCGACGCGACGTTGGTCGGTGACGACGAATCCGGCGTCGGTGAACAGTTTCCGCAACTCGGCCGGTCGCGGGCTGTGCAGGACTCCGGCCTCCTTGGGCACGAACCGGTCCAGCGCCGGGGGCAGTGGCGGGGTGATGGTGGCCACCGCCGCCAGCCCGCCGGGAGCCAGGACTCGGTGGAACTCCCGCATCGCCGCGGGCTGATCGAAGAAATGGAACGCCGAGGTGGTGACGACGGCGTCCAGGGAAGCGTCCTCGAAGGGCAGTTGCTCGGCCGGCCCCTTCATCCAGCGGACCTGCGTCGACCGGGCCTTGGCCTGCTCGAGCATGCCGTCGGACATGTCCACGCCGTAGATCTCGTCGGGACGCAGTTCATTACGCATGCGGGCGGTCAGAATGCCCGTGCCGCAGGCGATGTCGGCGATACGCCGGGACCCGGCGGCGCGTAGCTTCGCGACCACCTCATCCTGTCCTGGCCGGTACACCCACCGTTGCAGGACGGGCAGATCGTAGATCGGTGCGGCGATGCTCCAGAAGCGTGTCACGGCGGCGTTGAACTGCCGTCCCGGCGTCGTCATATCGCGGACCTCTTCCCCTGGGTTGCCAGGGGAAGTATGGCAGCCGCGCCGACCCGGTGGCCTCTCAGCCGACGCGGGCGGTGTGGCTGCGCGCCAGGGCGGCCACTGCCGAGACGATGTTGGGGGCGGTGGGCAGGATTCCGTCGGGATCGCCGACCCGCAGCAGCCGTTGGACCTCTGGTCCAGGCACCAGCACCCATTCCACGCCGGCGCGGGCGCACCGGGCATGCACGCGACGCAGGACGGAGTATCCCGCGGTGCCGAAGAACTCCAGCCGGGACAGGTCCAGAACCAGTTGCCGGTAGCCGTTCAGGTGATGTTCGATCCGCGCGGAAAGGCCGTCGGCAGTGGCCGCGTCGATCTCCCCGAAGGCGGCGATCAGGACGGTGGTGGCGCTGAGTTCACGGGCCCGGACCGGTTCGGGGGCGGGTGCTGCTGCGCGCGGGATGGCGAGTGGAACCGCAGAATTGGCGATGAGCATGGAGGCCTCCCTCAGGCAAAATCCGCACAAAGGTGATGGATCGCTGTTACGGGGGCCGATGCATGCCCGCCCCTGTGGACGGCTGTGAGCTCAACCTGAAATGGAATCTACTACGGAATCAGTTGTTCGGCCAGAGTCCTGTTCGCCGGGATATCGGAACAGTTCAGCGCTCGTTGCAACCCCACCCGGGAGGTGTGTACCGCAACGATTTCAGTCTCGGATGGTAGATCCCGCAATGGAATCCGTTGAGGCGAAGGGGTCCCGTCGTCGCTTGGCGCGATTTGGAGCGTGGCTGATCATCCCCTGCGAGCCGCACCGGCAATACCCGGCAGCCAATCGACGTCGACTGGCGGCCGCGCCGTGGTTGGGGCCAGTATCGTCGCAGAAACGATGACCATGCCGCACCCAGCACAGACCCCCGCGGGGATGCCCTGCTGCTACCGCCACCCCGACCGTCCGACGTACGTCAGTTGCACCCGATGCGCCCGGCCGGTGTGTCCGGAGTGCATGCGCAGCGCCGCCGTCGGCCACCAGTGTGTCGATTGTGTTCAGGCCGGGGTCCAAAGTGTTCCGCAGGCGACCACTGTGGCGGGGGCCGCGATCCGTACCGGAAAGCCCGTCATCACCTACGGGCTGATCGCAGTCAACATCGCGGTCTTTCTGCTGCAGATCGCTTTACCGGCACTGACACCCCGGTTTGCGCTGCGGCCCTACGCGATCGCACAGGCGGATCAGTATTTCCGGTTGTTCAGTTCGGCGTTCATGCACGACGGCATCGTGCACATCCTGTTCAACATGTACGCCCTCTACGTGTTGGGTCCGCCGTTGGAGCAGCACCTCGGGAGGCTGCGCTATGCAGGTCTGTACCTGCTCAGCGCTCTTGGCGGCTCTGTCGCGGTCTACCTGCTCTCCGATCCCCGGACGGCTACCCTGGGCGCCTCCGGCGCGATCTTCGGCCTCTTCGGGGCGACTGCGGTGGCCTACAAGCGCTTCAACCTCGACATGCGCTGGTTGATCGGCCTGATCGCCATCAACCTCGTCTTGACGTTCTCGATACCCAACATCAGCTGGCAGGGCCATCTGGGCGGGCTGATCACCGGCGCTGTGGTGGCGGCGGCCTACATCTACGCCCCCAGAGACCGGAGAAGCTTGGTGCAGGGCACCGCGACGGTCGGATTGCTGGTGCTGTTCGCGTTCATGATCGTCATGCGCACCACCGCGCTGACCGGTTGAGTCAGAGCCGCACCAGCCGGAACGGGTAGGTGAAGGTGCCGCCTGGGGCGTTGTCGCAGCCCACCGCGAACGACGACTGCAAGGTGCCGGTCAGCGTCACCGCATCCCAGGTATAGACGTCGCGGGTCGGGATCACCGGCCCGTAGTAGACGTTGCCGCAGCGCAGCCCGTCGGGAACATCGACGGTCATGGTGTAGGTGCCGTCGGCCTGATAAGCCTTGGCGTACCACTGGAAGGCTTTGGCGATCGGCATCGGATTGGCCGAGACGTTGGCGCAGAACTCCACGCTGTCCGGCGGGTTGCAGGACGTGAAGGTGAATATCCAGGTGTGGAAGTCGTAG
>NZ_JBILVF010000101.1:0-12242 GCF_044370595.1 Mycobacterium sp. | reverse complement strand
ACAACTGCTTCCGCTCATCGCTGACTGTGAGCGCGGGGTGGGACGCCCGGAGCGAGCCATCGAACTCGCCCGCAGCGCAGAAGCCACCCAACTCACCGGTGACGACGCCGACGAGATGCGTATCGTCGCCGCCGGCGCCCGCGCCGATCTTGGCAACCTCGATCAGGCGATGGCGGTGCTGACCTCCCCGCCGCTGGATCCGACCCGCATGGGTTCCACCCCCGCGCGGCTGTTCTACGCCTACGCCGAGACACTCCTGGCGCTGGGGCGCACCGATGAGGCCTTGCAGTGGTTCTTGCACTCGGCGGCCGCTGATATTGACGGTGTCACCGACGCTGAGGACCGGATCGATGAGCTGAGCCTATGAAATCGCTTGCTGTGCAGTCTGATTGCCTGCTACTTGACCTGGATGGCACGTTGTTCCGCGGGCATGTGCCCACCGCCGGCGCGGTCGAGACCCTCGAGTCGTTTGACGGGCGTGCCCTCTACGTGACCAACAACGCCACCCGGTCGGCGGCCGATGTCGCCGCACACCTGCTCGAACTCGGTTTCACCGCCACCGCTCAGGATGTGGTGACCAGCGCCCAGAGCGCCGCACGGTTGCTCGCCCAGCAGCTTCCGATCGGCTCCAGAGTGCTGATCGTCGGCACTGAAGCGCTGGCGGGCGAAGTCGCCGCCGTCGGTCTGCACCCTGTTCGGCAGTTCGTCGAGAACCCGGTCGCCGTGGTGCAAGGCCTGTCGATGACTATCGGCTGGCCCGATCTCGCCGAGGCGGCCCTGGCGATCCGCTCCGGCGCGTTGTGGGTTACCTCCAACCTCGACCCGACTCTGCCGACCGAGCGCGGTCTGCTCCCCGGCAATGGATCTCTGGTCGCCGCGTTGAAGACGGCCACCGGCGCAGAGCCGTTGGTGGCCGGCAAGCCGGCTCCGGGAGTGATGTACGACGCCCTGGCCCGCGGCGATTTCGTCAGCCCGATGGTGGTGGGCGACCGTCTGGACACCGACATCGCCGGGGCGAATGCTGCCCGATTGCCAAGCCTGATGGTGCTCACCGGGGTTAGCACCGCTCGTGACGCGGTACACGCGCACCCCGATGAGCGTCCCACCCACATCGGTCTCGATTTGCGATGCCTGCTTGCAGATGCCGGAAGCCTGGCGGTCGCCGCGCACCCAGCGTGGAAGACCGAAGTCGGGGCCGATTCGGTCACCGTCACGGCGACCGGTCAGGATCCTGGCGAGGACGACCTCTCGGTGGTGCGTGCCACAGCCCGCGCGGTATGGGACGCCGACGCCCCGGTCGCCGTACGGGCCGGGGACGACATCGCGCGGGCGGCTTTGCGGCGTTGGTCGCTGCTTGCCGAGCCCGATGGTCGCAGCGCTCCGGGCGCGATCAGCTAGCGTGAACGCCGATATGAACACCGATCCTCAAGTTATCCGGGCGCAAGTCGACGCTGTCCTGGCAGACCTGCCCCGTATCGAGCCCAGCCGCAGCGAAGACGCCGCAGGCGGCGCGGCCGCCCACGACTCTGGTGCTATAGACGACTCTGGTGCTATCGACGACTCTGGTGCCATCGACGCAGTGGGCCGTCGTCTGGCGGAAGCGCACCAGATTCTGGTCGACGCACTGGAATCGGTCGAGAAGGGCTGAAACTGGCCATGACGCGGCGTGCCCGGGTCGACGCCGAGCTGGTCCGCCGAGGTCTGGCGAGATCTCGGCAGCAGGCTGCTGAACTCATCGTCGCCGGCCGGGTCACTGTCGACGGTATGCCAGCGGCCAAACCGGCGACCGCGGTCGCGTTGACCGCGCGGATCGCCGTGGAGGGCCCAGCCGAACGCACCTGGGTCTCCCGCGGGGCACACAAACTCATTGGTGCGCTCGAGGTGTTCGGCATTGATGTGCAGGGACGCCGGGCGCTGGATGCCGGAGCGTCGACCGGAGGGTTCACCGAGGTGCTGCTGGACCGGGGAGCAGCCGAAGTGGCTGCTGTGGACGTGGGATACGGCCAGCTGGCCTGGTCGTTGCGGTCCGACCCGCGGGTGACGGTGATCGAGCGCACCAACGTCCGGGATCTGACGCCTGAGCTGATCGGCGGGCCGGTCGACTTGGTGGTTGCCGACCTGTCATTCATCTCGCTGTCCACAGTGCTGCCCGCACTCACTGCGTGCGCCGGCCCGGACGCCGATATCGTTCCGATGGTGAAGCCGCAATTCGAGGTGGGCCGCAGCCAGGTCGGGCCGGGCGGTGTCGTCACCGACCCCGATCTGCGGACCGTCGCCATGCTGGCGGTCAGCCGACGCGCCGCTGAACTCGGCTGGCCCTCCGTTGCGGCCACTGCCAGCCCACTTCCCGGCCCGTCGGGAAACGTGGAGTACTTCCTGTGGCTGCGCGCCCAGACTCGCAACCCACTGGTCGGTGAGGCGCTGGAGGCTGAGGTGCGTCGTGCCGTCGCGGAGGGGCCCCGATGAACACCACCGACGCCACTCGCACCATCCTGCTGATCGTTAACCCAGGCCGCGCGGAAGCGAATGAAACCGCCCGACGAGTTGGTAGAGCACTGGGGGACAGCGGTATCCGCTTACGGTTGCTGTCCCGCGAGGCCGTCGACCGCGGCTCGTTGCACATGGATCACGACGATCTTCGCGGCACCGGTGCCGACATCGAACTGGCCGGTAGTGACGAACACGCCGCCGAAGGTTGCGAACTGGTCATGGTGCTCGGCGGCGACGGCACGTTCCTGCGGGCCGCCGAATTGGCCCGTAACGCCGAAATCCCTGTGCTCGGAGTCAATCTCGGTCGCATCGGCTTCCTCGCCGAGGCGGAGGCCGAGGCCATCGACTCCATCCTCGAGCACGTGATCGCCCGCGACTACCGCATCGAGAACCGGATGACCCTCGACGTGGTGGTCAGCCTCGACGGCACGGTGCTCTCCCGAGGATGGGCGCTCAACGAGGCCAGCTTGGAGAAGGGCAGCCACCAGGGGGTTCTCGGCGTGGTGGTGGCTATCGACGGTCGGCCGGTGTCGGCGTTCGGGTGCGACGGTGTGCTGGTCTCCAGCCCGACGGGTTCCACGGCATACGCTTTCTCGTCCGGCGGGCCGGTCGTGTGGCCGGATCTGGAAGCCATCATCGTGGTGCCCAACAACGCCCACGCGCTGTTCGCCAGGCCCATGGTCACCAACCCCAACGCGGTGATCACCGTGGATGTGGACCCGGATAACCCCGATGCGCTGGTGCTGTGCGACGGGCGCCGGGAGGCCGCGGTGCCGGCCGGCGGACGCATTCAGGTGACCAAATGCCAGACCCCGCTGAAGTGGGTCCGGTTGGACAGTGCCCCCTTCACCGATCGGCTGGTCCGCAAGTTCCGCCTGCCGGTGACCAGTTGGCGCGAGCAGTAGGTCGCGTTCGAAGCATGTTGGCGGAGATCAGGATCGAATCGCTGGGCGCGATTAGCTCGGCCACCGCGGAGTTCGACCGCGGACTGACCGTGCTCACCGGGGAGACCGGTACCGGAAAGACCATGGTGGTGACCGGACTGCATCTACTTGGCGGAGCCCGTGCCGATGCCAGCCGGGTCCGATCGGGTGCCGGCCGGGCGGTGGTTGAGGGCCGGTTCAGCACCGACTATCTCGACTCCGCCACCGCCGGGCAGATCACCGACATTCTGGATTCCTCCGGCGCCGACCGGGATGACGACGGCAGCGTCATCGCTCTGCGGTCGGTCAGCCGGGAAGGCCCATCCCGCGCCTACCTGGGCGGCCGCAGCGTCCCAGCAAAGACATTGACCACCTTCACCACCGGCCTGCTGACCCTGCACGGCCAGAACGATCAGTTGCGGCTGATGCGCACGGACGAGCAACGCGCTGCCCTGGATCGTTTCGCCGGCGCGGCGCCGGCGCTGGAGCGCTACCGGAAACTGCGCGACGAGTGGCTGGTCGCCTGGCGCGACCTCGTTGACCGCACCAATCGGGCCCGGGAAATGGCCCAGGAGGCAGACCGGCTGAAGTTCGCGCTGACCGAGATCGATCGAATCGATCCGGCGCCCGGAGAAGATGAGGTGCTCGTCGCCGAGATCCGTCGGCTTTCCGAACTCGACGCGGTGCGCGAGGCAGCGGTCGGCGCCAAGGCGGCGTTATCCGGAACCGATGACGCGGATACAGAAAACCGTTCTGCCATAGCACTTCTCGTTGGCGCCTGCGACATGCTGGAGTCCAGCGGCGATACCTTCCTGGGCGGTTTGGGTGGTCGGCTTTCCGAGGTGCTGAGCGTGCTGGGCGACGTCGCGAGTGAACTCGGAGGGTTCCTGGCGGACCTGCCAACCGACGCCAGTGCTCTGGAAACCCGACTTAACCGACAGGCCGAACTGCGCAGCCTGACCCGCAAGTACGCCGCAGACGTCGACGGTGTGCTGCGGTGGGCGGCCGAGGCCCGGGAGGCTCTAGCGCGACTGGACGTTTCAGAAGAAGCGCTGGCAGGTCTGTCCCGTCGGGTCGAGGAGTTCGCCGCTCAGGTGGCGGGCGCCGCTACCGAGCTGACCGCGATGCGAACCCGTGCTGCCGATGAGTTGGCGCGCGCCGTCACCGAGGAGTTGTCCGGCTTGGCGATGGCCGACGCCGACTTCAGCATCAGTGTCACCACCATGGCAGCCCGTGACGACGACGCGGCCCCGTTGCGGTTGCCGGCGGGGGAGCTCGTACACGCGGGATCCGACGGCATCGACGTGGTGGAGTTCGGCTTCACCGCGCACCGCGGCACCGACCTGCTGCCGCTGAGCAAAAGCGCCTCGGGCGGCGAACTCTCACGGGTGATGTTGGCCCTGGAGGTCGTGCTGGCTGCTTCGGCGGACGGGACCACCATGGTCTTCGACGAAATCGACGCCGGCGTCGGCGGTCGTGCAGCCGTGCAGATCGGACGTCGGCTGGCTCGCCTCGCGCGCAGCCGGCAGGTCATCGTGGTGACCCACCTGCCGCAGGTCGCCGCCTATGCCGACACCCATCTGGTGGTCGACAGCAGCGGGGCCTCCAGCGAGGTGCGTCGCCTCGACGACGAGCAGCGCGTCGCCGAACTGGCCCGGATGCTGGCCGGACTGGGGGAGTCCGATACCGGCCGTGCGCACGCGCGGGAACTTCTCGTCGCGGCCCGGTCGGAGCGGGGTACGCGGTCCGACGATTGACCCGAAAGTGACAGTGTTACTGAAGTGACAGTGTTACTGAAGTGACAGGAAGAAACTTCTGGGGCTGTTGTTACGGCGCGCCTACCCCGCTTTACTACTTGCCGCCGACAGAATCGCTCCCATGAAGATGCCAGCTCTTCTCTCGCGTTCCTCTGCACGACCGGGCATCATCGGGACCGCCCGGGTTGACCGTGACGTCGACCGGCTCTTGCGCCGGGTCGGCCCCGGCGACATCGCCGTCCTGGACGTTCTCGATCTCGACCGGGTGACCGCTGACGCACTGGTCGACGCCGGTGTGGTCGGGGTGGTCAACGCCTCGCCGTCGATTTCCGGCCGCTACCCCAATCTCGGCCCCGAGGTACTGCTGGCCAACAACATCGCGCTGGTCGACAACGCCGGGCCGGAAGCCTTCAAGAAGGTCAAGGACGGCGCCAAGGTCCGACTGCACGACGGCGGGGTGTACTCCGGCGACCGCAGGCTCGTCCACGGCGTCGAGCGCACCGACGAAGAAGTCGCTGATCTCATGCACGACGCCAAAGTCGGGCTGGTTCACCACCTGGAAGCCTTCGCCGGCAACACCATCGAGTTCATTCGCAGCGAGAGCCCGTTGCTGATCGACGGAATAGGAATCCCCGATATCGACGTCGATGTCTACCGCCGCCACGTCGTGGTGGTCGCCGACGGCCCGGGAGCGGCAGAGGATCTCAAGGCTCTCAAACCATTTGTCAAGGAATACCAGCCCGTGCTGGTGGGTGTAGGCGCCGGCGCGGACATCCTGCGGGCAGGTGGTTACCGGCCCCAGCTCATCGTCGGCAACCCCGAACAGATGAGCGCCGAAGTCCTGCGCTGCGGTGCTCAGGTGGTGCTGCCGGCAGATGCCGACGGCCACGCCGGGGGCTTGGAGCGCATCCAGGATCTGGGAATCGGCGCCATGACTTTCCCGGCCGCCGGCTCGGCCTCGGATCTGGCGCTGCTGCTCGTCGAGCACCATGGGGCCTCGCTGATCGTCACGGCTGGTCAGTCGGCCAACATCGAAGACTTCTTTGACCGGACCCGCGCGCAGAGCAACCCCTCGACCTTCCTGACCCGGCTGAAGGTCGGAGAGAAACTGGTCGACGCCAAGGCTGTGGCGACCTTGTATCGCAGCCACATCTCTGGTGGAGCGATAGCGCTGCTGGTGTTGGCCGTCCTGCTCGCCGTTATCGCCGCGCTGTGGGTGTCCCAAACCGACACTGCAATCGTCGACTGGGCGACGAACTATTGGCAGCGATTCTCGCTGTGGTTGCAGAGCTGGGTGACCTGACATGAGGTCGGCGCGGCGCCGCGTCTACTGGCTCGCGGCGGTGTTCCTGGCGTTCGCCCTCGGGCTGGTGCTCGGCGCCCGGCTGCTGTCCGGTCCGATGGTGTCGGGCCTACGCGGGAACAACGGTACGCTGCAGGCGCAGATCGGCGCGCTGCGCGCCGAGAATGACGCGCTAGGCCAAAAGCTCTCGGCAGCAGATCAATTCGACACCCAGATGTCTAACCGGATTGTCCGCGATGCATTGACGGGTCAATCAGTGGTGCTGTTCCGGACGCCCGACGCCCAGGATGGAGACGTCGACGCAGTAGCCCGACTGGTGGGCCAGGCGGGCGGAACGGTTACTGGCACGATCGGTCTCACCGCGGAGTTCGTCGAGGGCAACGCCGCGGAGAAACTGCGGTCGGTGGTCAACTCGCCCATCGTTCCGGCCGGGACCCGGCTGAACACCGCTCTGACGGACCCCAGTACACAGGCAGGAGACCTGCTCGGGATAGCCCTGCTGGTCAATCGTGATCCGAAGATTGTCCCGGTCGGCGATGTCGCGCGCGACACAGTTCTGGCTGCCCTCCGCGACACCGGGTTCCTGGCCTATGGCAACCGACTCGGTGCGGCGGACACCGCCATGGTGATCACCGGAGGAGGCTTGGCCGACGATGCCGGAAACCAGGGACTGAACGTGGCCCGGTTCGCCGCAGCACTGGCATCGCACGGCGCAGGTGTGGTGCTGGCCGGCCGGGACGGATCGGCAGCCGGCGTCGCAGCACTCGCGATAGCCCGCGGCGATGCCGAATTGGCCCGGGCGATGACCACGGTGGACGATATCGGCGCAGCATCCGGCCGGATCACCTCGGTTCTGGCTCTGCAGAGCATGATCGGCGGCGCCCCACCGGGCAAGTACGGCGTGGGGGCCGGCGCGGCATCGGTGACGGTGCAGTAGTTCGGTGCCGTGGTCGCCGGTGTGTCAGCGCCGCCGTCTCGCCGTCGGTGTTAGGGTGAATTTCCGTGGGTCGGCAGGCCCCAACCAGACGTTCAGCGCAGCTCGGCGCTGATTCGGCTGGCACAAACAAAGTCCTGCGCCGTCGTCACGGAGGCCGCTCTTGCCCGCACTGCGCAAGCACCCTCAGGCCGCGACTAAGCATCTCTTCGTGACCGGCGGCGTCGTATCCTCGCTCGGCAAAGGTCTGACCGCGAGCAGCCTTGGTCAATTACTGATTTCCCGCGGCCTGCAGGTCACCATGCAGAAACTCGACCCGTACCTCAACGTCGACCCCGGGACGATGAACCCGTTCCAACACGGCGAGGTGTTCGTCACCGAGGATGGTGCCGAGACCGATCTTGACGTCGGTCACTACGAACGCTTCCTGGACCGTAACCTGACCGGTTCGGCCAATGTCACGACCGGCCAAGTGTATTCGACGGTCATCGCCAAAGAACGTCGCGGCGAGTACCTCGGCGACACGGTGCAGGTAATTCCTCACATCACTGACGAGATCAAGAACCGCATCCTGGCAATGGCCCAGCCCGACGCAGCGGGTAAGCGGCCAGATGTGGTGATCACCGAAGTCGGCGGAACCGTAGGCGATATCGAGTCCCAGCCGTTCCTGGAGGCTGCCCGCCAAGTTCGCCACGAAGTCGGCCGGGAGAACTGCTTCTTCCTGCATGTCTCGCTGGTGCCCTATCTAGCGCCGTCGGGTGAGCTGAAAACCAAACCGACTCAGCATTCGGTGGCTGCCCTGCGCAGCATTGGCATCACCCCGGATGCGCTGATTCTGAGGTGCGACCGGGATGTCCCCGAACCGTTGAAGGAGAAGATCGCGCTCATGTGCGACGTGGACATCGACGGTGTGATTTCGACGCCGGACGCGCCCTCCATCTACGACATCCCGAAGGTGCTGCACCGCGAGGAACTCGACGCCTACGTGGTGCGCAGGCTCAACCTGCCGTTCCGAGACGTCGATTGGACCACCTGGGACGACCTACTGCGGCGGGTTCACGACCCGCAGGAGACGGTGCGAATCGCACTGGTAGGCAAGTACATCGACCTTTCCGACGCATACCTATCAGTGACCGAAGCGCTGCGCGCGGGTGGTTTCGCGCACCGGGCCAAGGTGGAGATGCGCTGGGTGGCATCCGACGACTGCGAGACCGACACGCGCGCAGCGTCGGTGCTGGACGACGTGCACGCGGTGCTCATCCCCGGCGGGTTCGGCATTCGCGGCATCGAGGGCAAGATCGGTGCCATCCGCTATGCGCGTCATCGGGGTTTGCCCTTGCTGGGGCTGTGTCTTGGGCTGCAGTGCATCGTCATCGAAGCAGCCCGTTCGGTTGGTTTGGCCGAAGCCAACTCGGCTGAGTTCGACCCCGCGACGCCAGATCCGGTGATCTCCACCATGGCCGACCAACGTGACGCCGTCGCTGGGCAGGCCGACCTCGGCGGAACCATGCGACTGGGGGCCTATGCTGCGGTACTACAGCCGGGATCGGTTGTGGCCCAGGCATATCAGTCCACCAACGTGTCTGAGCGCCACCGGCACCGTTATGAGGTGAATAACTCCTACCGTGACAAGATCGCGGAGAGCGGGCTGCGTTTTTCCGGAACCTCGCCGGACGGACACCTCGTCGAGTTCGTGGAGTACCCCCCTGAGGTGCACCCCTTCCTGGTCGGCACCCAAGCCCACCCGGAACTCAAGAGTCGGCCAACGCGGCCGCATCCGCTTTTCGCCGCCTTCATCGGCGCGGCGATCGACTACAAGGCGGCCGAGCGTCTGCCGGTCGAGATTCCCGAGCACCATGCCAACGGCAATGAGCATCCCGGTGGGTCAAGCAGTTCCAGCGTCGCGCAGCCGCTGCCGGACCATGCCCGTGGCTGACCACGCATTTGAGACGGTCGCAAGCGAAACCGTCTTTCGCGGAGGCATTATCGCGCTGCGTACCGACGAAGTGTGCATGCCCGGTGGGGTGACCGCAATCCGTGAGGTTGTCGAACACTACGGTGCGGTGGCGGTGGCTGCGGTAGACGACCAGGAGCAACTGGCTCTGGTGTACCAGTACCGGCATTCCCTGGGCAGGCGTCTGTGGGAGCTGCCGGCGGGTCTGCTCGACGAACCCGGGGAGGACCCGGCATCGGCGGCAGCGAGGGAGCTTCAGGAAGAAACCGGTCTGGTGGCGCGGGACTGGCGGGTGTTGATCGACGTCGCCTCCTCGCCGGGATTCTGCGACGAGTCGGTGCGGGTCTACCTGGCGCGGGGCCTGGAGGACGTCGGCCGGCCGGAAGCCGACCATGAGGAGGCAGATCTCACCGTTCATTGGGTGGACTTGCGGCAGGCGGTGGACCGAGTGCTCGCCGGGGAGATCGTCAATGCCACCGCTGCGGCCGGGGTGCTGGCCGCGCACGCCGTCATCGTCGACGGTAAGCCGACCCGGGCGCTGACAGCACCATGGCCGGATCGGCCGACGGCGTTTGCTGCACGGCGGGGGCAGCTGTGACGACATTCGCCGTTGCGCTGGATGCCCAGATCCAGGGCTATCTCGACCATCTGACCATCGAGCGCGGGGTGGCCGTCAACACGATCAGTTCCTACCGACGGGATCTGCGCCGCTACGTCGACCATCTGGTAGGACGCGGGACCGTCGATCTGCGCGACGTGATAGAGACCGATGTCAGCGACTTTCTGGTGGCGCTGCGCAAGGGTGATCCAGACACCGGTGCCGCCGCGCTGTCGGCGGTGTCGGCGGCCCGGGCCCTGATCGCGGTGCGCGGACTGCACCGCTTCGCTGCGGCCGAGGGCGTCATCGACCTCGATGTGGCCCGTGCAGTCAAGCCACCCACCCCGGCCCGCCGGCTGCCCAAGAGCCTGGCGCTCGACGAGGTGTTGGCACTGCTGGAGGGTGCCGGCGGCGGCGGCCCGGGTGATGGCCCGCTGACCCTGCGCAACCGGGCCCTGCTCGAACTGCTTTACTCCACCGGCGCGCGTATCTCCGAGGCGGTCGGCCTGGACGTCGACGACATCGACACCGAGGCGAGGTCGGTTCTGCTGCGCGGCAAGGGCGGCAAGCAGCGGCTGGTGCCCGTCGGCCGGCCTGCTATCGCCGCCCTGGACGCTTACCTGGTGCGGGGGCGGCCCGATCTAGCCCAGCGCGGGCGCGGGACCGGACCGGGGGGAGCGATCTTTCTCAACGCCCGCGGTGGCCGGCTGTCCCGGCAAAGCGCCTGGCAGGTCTTGCAGGACGCCGCGGAACGGGCCGGTATCAGTGCGGCGGTCTCCCCGCACACGCTGCGGCACTCCTTTGCCACCCACTTGCTCGACGGCGGCGCCGATGTGCGGGTGGTGCAGGAACTGCTGGGTCACGCGTCGGTGACCACGACGCAGATCTACACGCTGGTTACCGTGAACGCCCTGCGGGAGGTGTGGGCCGGCGCCCACCCGAGAGCCTGACGGGCGACCTCAGCATCAGCCCCGGTACGTCGATTCCAGCACCAGGTCCGGAATCTTGGTGTACTCGGCGTGTGTCCGGTGCTCGATGGTGTCGAACTGCGGGCTGCGCCGCATGAAGGATCGGTACTTGGGGGCGCCCGGGACCAGGACGTTGTCGGCCACCACCACACTGCCTTGATGCAGCCAGCCGCGTCGGAGGATGCTGAGCAGGTCGGGCAGATAGGCGTTTTTGTTGTGGTCGAGGAACAGCAAATCCAGCGCGCCGGGGACGAACCCGTGACCGGCCAGCGCGTTCAAGGTCATCCCGCCGTCGCCGATGGTCCCCACCACGCAGGTCACCCGGTCGGACACTCCGGCATGGGCCCAGATACGCCGGGCGTTCTCGGCGTTAGCGGCGGTCATCTCCACCGAGAACACCCTGGCCCGAGGTGCCGCCCGGGCGATCCGCAACGCGCCGTAGCCGCAGTAGGTACCCAATTCGAGGGCAAGCCCGGAGGCGACATCGCCCATCGACCGCCGGACCGCCCCGTCGAGCAGCAGGCCCTTTTCGTCGCCGACGTTGATCAGGATCGATTCCTGGCGGGCGAACCGGTCGATCGTGTCGATCACGTCGTCAAGGTTCCCTGCCCGGGCGTGGCTGACCACGTAGCGCACCGCGGCGGCTTCGCGGCCGTCGCCCACCTGACCGGTGCGCAGGACACTCGGCAGCCCGACGGCTAACCTCCAGAACGACCAGCGTAGGAAGGGCAAGCGGTCGTTAACGGCCATGCGCCCACAGTAGGCCAGCGGCCATGGATAGACTTTCGCCGATGTTCGCCACGCCGCCGGTTCGCCCGCTGGACCGGCCCGGTTTAGGAGTTAGGGCGTGACCGACCAGCACGACGACATCGCGGCCAGCCTCACCGGCCGTCCGCCTCGGCAGATCCCCACACCGCAGCCGCTGACCAGCCACGGACCGGCTGTGGTGATCTCCATGTGCAATCAGAAAGGCGGCGTCGGCAAGACCACCTCCACGATCAACCTCGGGGCGGCGTTGGCCGAGTACGGCCGCCGGGTGCTGTTGGTCGACCTTGACCCCCAGGGGGCGCTGTCAGCAGGTCTGGGTGTGCCACACCACGAGCTGGCGAATACGGTGCACAACCTGATGGTGGAACCACGGGTCCCGGTTGACGACGTACTCATCCACACCCGAGTCGGCGGTCTGGACCTGATCCCCAGCAATATCGACCTCTCCGCGGCCGAAATCCAACTGGTCAACGAAGTGGGCCGTGAACAGACGCTGGGCCGGGCCCTGGGCCCGGTGCTCGATCGCTACGACTACGTCCTGATCGAC
>NZ_JBILVF010000100.1:0-12271 GCF_044370595.1 Mycobacterium sp. | reverse complement strand
CAAGGGTGAGGAGCTCTACACCGACAAGCTGCTGCCGGCGGTGGCCGAAGGCGCCGCTGCGGCCGGCCGAGACCTCGACACGGTCGACAAGCTGATCGAGATCAAGATCTCCTACGACCCCGATCCGGATGCGGCGCTCAACAACACTCGGTTCTGGGCCCCGCTGTCGCTCACGCCGGAGCAGAAGCACAGCGTCTCCGATCCGATGGAGATGGAGCGGTTGGCTGATGAGCTGCCGATCGAGCAGGTGGCCAAGCGCTGGATCGTCTCCAGCGACCCGGACGAGGCCGTGGAGAAGGTGGCCGACTACGTCGGTTACGGGCTGAATCACCTAGTCTTCCACGCTCCGGGCCACGACCAGCGCCGGTTCCTGGAACTGTTCGAGCGCGACCTGCTGCCCAGGTTGCGCAAACTGGGCTAATCGCCGGACTCATCGCGCCCGACTGAGAGATGCTGTCGTCGTGACCGACCCCATCTCCAGCGGCCCGACGTCCATCTACGTCGCCTCGCCCGAAGGCGAAACCGGAAAGTCCACCATCGCGTTGGGCATCCTCAACCGGCTTTCGGCCATGGTGCCCAAGGTCGGGGTGTTCCGGCCCATCACTCGCCGCGAAGAACGCGATTACATCCTGGAGTTGCTGCTGGCCCAGAGCGACGACGGCTTGACCTACGACGAGTGCGTCGGGGTCACCTACCAGCGCCTGCACGAGGACACCGACAGCGCGATCGCCGACATCGTCGACCGTTACCACGCGGTGGCCTCCCGGTGCGACGCCATGGTGATCGTCGGCTCCGACTACACCGACGTGGCCACACCCACCGAGTTGAGCGTCAACGCGCGCATCGCGGTGAACCTCGGCGCTCCAGTGGTGCTGTCGGTACGCGCCTTCGACCGCACCCCTGAGGAGGTCGCGCAGGCGATTGAACTCTGCATTGTGGAACTGGCCGCCCAGCACGCCCACACCGCGGCGGTGGTGGCCAACCGGTGCGATCCGATGCAGATGGAGGCGGTCGCCGCGGCCTGCCAGGATCTGGGTGCCCCGGTCTACGTGATCCCCGAGGAGCCGCTGCTGGTTGCCCCGACGGTCGGGGAACTGCTGACCGCGGTCGACGGCACCCTGATCCACGGCGACACCTCGCTGCTGGGCCGAGAGGTGCTCCACGTGATGGTCGCGGGCATGACCGCCGAACACGTCCTGGAGCGGCTGACCGAAGGAGCGGCGGTGATCACCCCGGGCGACCGCTCCGACGTCGTGCTGGCGGTGGCCAGCGCCCATGCCGCCGAGGGGTTTCCGTCGATCTCGACCATCATCCTCAACGGCGGGTTGCCGCTGCACCGCGAGGTCGGCCGGCTGGTCACCGGTGTGGGGTTGCGGCTGCCGATCATCGCCACGGATCTCGGCACGTTCGCGACCGCCAGCGCGGTGGCCAACACACCGGGCCGGGTTACCCAGAACTCCGAGCGCAAGATCGACACCGCGCTGCAGTTGATGGATCGCCACGTCGACATCGGAGACATGCTGCAGCGGCTGGCGATCCCCATCCCCTCGGTCACGACACCGCAGATGTTCGCCTACCAGTTGATGGAACGGGCGCGCAGCG
This sequence comes from Mycobacterium sp., assembly GCF_044370595.1. Taxonomy (GTDB): domain Bacteria; phylum Actinomycetota; class Actinomycetes; order Mycobacteriales; family Mycobacteriaceae; genus Mycobacterium. The sequence goes on along the minus strand of NZ_JBILVF010000100.1, from coordinate 10,669 downwards.
ACCGTCAGCGCATCGTGCTGCCCGAGGGTGACGACGACCGGATCCTGCAGGCGGCCGGACGGCTGCTGCGCCGAGGCATCGCGGAGTTGACCATCCTGGGTGACGAGACCCAGATCCGGGCCCGGGCCTCCGAACTCGGCGTCGACCTGGGTGCTGCGACGGTGCTCAATCCGCGCACCAGTGAACTGTGCGAGAAGTTCGCCGAGCAGTACGCCGAACTCCGCAAGAAAAAGGGTGTCACCGTCGAGCAGGCCCGCGAGATCGTCCAGGATGTCTCCTATTTCGGGACGATGCTGGTGCACAACGACATCGTCGACGGCATGGTCTCCGGTGCCGCGCACACCACCGCCCACACTGTGCGTCCGGCCTTCGAGATCATCAAGACCCAACCCGGGGTGTCCACGGTCTCCAGCATCTTCCTGATGTGTCTGTCCGATCGCGTGCTGGCCTACGGTGACTGCGCGATCGTGCCGGACCCGACGTCGGAGGAACTGGCCGACATCGCCATCAGTTCGGCGCGGACCGCGGCCCAGTTCGGCATCGACCCCAGGGTGGCGATGCTGTCGTACTCGACCGGGGAGTCCGGCAGCGGTGCCGGAGTCGACAAGGTCAGGGCCGCAACCGAACTCGTCCGCCAGCGCGAGCCGAGCCTGTTGGTGGAGGGGCCGATCCAGTACGACGCCGCAGTGGAACCCACCGTGGCCGCCGCCAAGATGCCCGATTCGCCGGTCGCGGGCCGCGCCACGGTGTTGATCTTCCCCGACCTCAACACCGGCAACAACACCTATAAGGCGGTGCAGCGCAGTGCCGGTGCCGTCGCGATCGGTCCGGTGCTGCAGGGCCTGAACAAACCTGTCAACGACCTGTCCCGAGGAGCGCTCGTGGAGGACATCGTCTACACCGTCGCGATCACCGCGATCCAGGCCCAGAAACAATGATGGAGAGGTTGTGATGGCCGGTACCGTCCTAGTCCTCAACTCGGGATCCTCGTCGCTGAAATATCAACTCGTCGAACCTGATACAGGCACGTCGATCTTCGACGGGATCGTGGAGCGGATCGGGGAGGAGACCTCGAAGGCCAAGCTGCGCCTCGGCGAGGCCAAGATCGAGCGCGAGGGTCGGGTGGCCGACCACGAGGCGGCGCTGCGACTGGCCTTCGATCTGGTCGCTGAAGCAGGTGAGAGCCTGGACAACCTTGGTCTGGTGGCCGTCGGCCACCGTGTGGTGCACGGTGGTCCCAACCTCTACCGGCCAACCCTCGTCGACGACGACCTTGTCGAGGAGTTGCGCGAGTTGGCTTCGCTGGCGCCGTTACACAACCCGCCCGCGGTGCTGGGCATCGAGGTGGCTCGCAAGGTGCTGCCGGACCTGCCGCACGTCGCGGTGTTCGACACCGCGTTCTTCCACAACCTGCCCGCCGCCGCGGCCAACTACGCCATCGACCGTGAGGTCGCGGCGAAGTGGCGGATCCGCCGCTACGGATTCCACGGCACCTCGCATGAGTTCGTCAGCCGGCAGGCCGCGGAGTTCCTGGCCGCGCCGGTGGAGTCGCTGAACCAGATTGTGCTGCACCTGGGCAACGGCGCGTCGGCGTCGGCCATCGCCGCGGGGCGGCCCGTCGACACCTCGATGGGGCTCACACCGATGGAGGGTCTGGTGATGGGCACCCGCGCCGGCGACATCGACGCCGGCGTGATCAGCTACCTGGCGCGCACCGCGGATATGAGCATCGACGAGATCGAAACCATGCTCAACCGCCACTCCGGGCTGTTCGGTTTATGCGGCGACGGAGACATGCGGATGATCGACCAACGCATCAAGGACGGCGACGAGGCCGCCATGCTGGCCTACGAGGTCTACATCCATCGACTGCGCAAGTACATCGGCGCCTACCTGGCACTGCTCGGCCACGTCGACGTCATCACCTTCACCGCCGGGGTGGGGGAGAACCAGGCCACGGTCCGCCGTGATGCCCTGAGCGGGATGAGCCGACTGGGCATCGAACTCGACGAACACCTCAACGACAGCCCGGTGCGCGGTGCGCGGCGGATCTCGGCGGAGAAGTCGCCGACGACGGTGCTGGTCATCCCGACCGATGAGGAGTTGGCGATCGCCCGGGCGTCGATGACGGTGGTCTGAGCCCGTCCCGACGCACTCAGCGCACAGTCGACGGCTAGAACGTCGTGGTCGGGCGAACTTCGTTGGCCAAGTCGACCAGCGCGTAGCGATGCGCCTGGCTGGTGGCCACCCGGGCGAGGCTGCGCAACGAAGCTTCAACCCCGAGTCGCAACCCGTGGTCGGTGAAACCGAACCCCAGGATCGGGCTGGGGTCGGCCTTGTTGTCGGCGATCCAGTCCATCGCCGTTCCCAACACCAGGGCGCGGATCTGCAAAACGCGCGGTTCGGTGTCCGGCAGCGCCTCGACTCGACGAGCGGCGTCGCGGATCTGTTCCTCGCTGAGTTCGTGGGCGGAGCGACCGGACAGCAGCGTCACCGCACTGGTCAACCTCGAGGTGGTGAAATGCCGTGAGCCGACTGGTACCTCATCCAGAGTGGTCACCGCCCCTTCGCGGTCGCCCTCCACCGACTGGGCGCGGGCCAGTCCGAAACCCGCGGAGATGATGTTGTTGTCCGTGTGCCAGACCGTCTCGTAGAAGGGCCCCTCGTCGGAGGTGCCGGCCAACTCCGCGGTGGCCGCCAGCGCGAGCTTCGGGGCAAGCTCGCCGGGAAAGATGTCGAGCACCTCGGTGAAATGCTTGATGGCGGAGTCATAGTCGCCGGACAATAGCTGCGACACCGCCTTGAACCACACCAGCCGCCACCGCCAGCCCACCCGATCGGCGAGATCCTCCAGCTTTCGGCTGGCCTTGGCCACGTCGCCGAGATCGAGCAGGGCACGCACCTCCATCAGCGGAAGTTCCACCGATTCCGACACGTCCACACCCTCGGAGTCCAGGCTGCCGTGCCGGGCGGCGCGCAGCGAATCCAGGGTTTGCACAGGTTGTGACAACACCGTCGCCGAGAGCACGGTGGCCGCCACATCGGTCGGGTCGACCAGTGGAACAGGTAGTGCCGTCACAATCTCCGGCGCGGTCAGTTTCTCGGCGTGTACCAACCCGTCGAGGTAGACGTCGGTGTGGGCCACCAGCAGTTCCACCCCGAACGTCGACCGGGTCCGGGTGAACACCGTGGAAAGACCCGGCCGCGGAATCCCGGTGTCGGTAGCCACCACTTCACGCAACACACCCAGCAGTTGGGAACTCATCTCCTCGGCACTGGTGAACCGCCGTTTGGGGTCCGGGTCGATGGAGCGCCGCAACATCCGGGCGAAGGAGTCGTACTTGGTCAGCACCGGATCATCCGGCGGCAGCCCGTCGACGTAGCGGCCGTCGCGGGTCCGCAGGTTGAGGGTGAGCGCCGCCAACGTCCGTCCGACGGTGTAGATGTCCGTTGCGACGGTCGGCCCGGTCCGGACGATCTCCGGTGCCTGGTAGCCGGGTGTTCCGTACAGATAGCCGAAGGAGTTGACCGGTGACACCGCACCGAGGTCGATCAGCTTGAGCTGCTCCTCGGTCAACATGATGTTCTCCGGCTTTAGGTCGTTGTAACACAACCCGATTGAGTGCAGATAGCCCAGCGCCGGCAGGATTTCGAGCATGTAGGCGATCGCTTCGGAAACCGGCAGCTTCTCGCCCTTCGGCAGCTTGAGGGACTTGCCGCCGACGTATTCCATGACGATGTAGCCGACCGGTTCGCCGTGGGAATCGGAATGTTCGACGAAGTTGTAGATCTTCACGATCGAGGGATGCACGACCTCAGCCAGGAACTGCCGCTCCGCCATGGCGATGGCTTGGGCCTCGGCATCGCCGGAATGGACCAGACCCTTGAGCACCACCGGACGCTCGTTGACGTTGTGGTCGACCGCCAGATACACCCAGCCCAGGCCGCCGTGGGCGACGCAGCCCTTGATCTCGTACTGGTCGGCCACCATGTCGCCGGGGTTCAGTTGAGGCAGAAACGAGAAGGCACTACCGCAGTGCGGGCAGGCGCCCTCAGACTCCCCGGGATGCGCGTCGGTGGATCGGCCGACCGGTCGGCCACAGGTCCAGCAGAACCGTTTCGACTCCGTCACTACGGGATCGACCATCAGTGCTGCCAGTGGGTCGATCTCGGGCACCCGGGGGATCTCCACCAAGCCACCGCCGAGTCGACGCGTCGGCGAGACCGGGCGGGCCACCGTCGACTCGTCGGCCTCAATCGGCTCGCTGCGGGGGGACTGATCCTCGTCGTCGTCGAAATTCGGCCGGAACACGGCCTGGGTCGACATCGCCCGCATGGTCGACGCGGAGTCCATGCCGAGGTCGGACAGGCTGGCCGGCTGGGTTCCGACGTCGATGGCGTGCTGTTCGGCGCTCATCAGTCCAGATACCTCGGGGTGGGTGGTGCCGGTGCCGGTCCGAGCACCGTCAACCACTTGCGGTACAACGTGTTCCAGGTTCCGTCGTTGCGTATCCGCTCCAGCGTGGCGTTGACGAAACGAACCAGCCCGGCGTTGGCCAGACTGACGCCGATTCCGTAGGGCTGTTCGGCCATATTCGGGCCGACGATGTGCAGATACGGATCCTGGGCCACCAGGCCGGCCAGCAGCGCATCGTCGGTACTGACCGCGTCGACATCGCGTTGCTGCAGCGCCACCAGGCAATCCGCCCAGCTCACCACCGTGACGATCGTCGCAGGAGGATCGATTTGCTGAACCCTGCGTTGCGAGGTGGTCCCGTTCACCACGCACACCCGCTTCCCTGACAGATCCGAAGGTCCGGCGATCTCCGAGTCGCGTGGTGCCAGGATCCGTTGTGAGGCAACGAGGTAGGCCGTCGAGAAGTAGACCTGTTTACGCCGCTCGCACGTCATGGTCATCGTCTTGACCACAATATCGACGGTGTTGTTCTGCAGGGCGGCGATCCGGTCGGCCGAAGACAGGATGCGGTACTCCACCGCGGATGGGTTACCGAAGATGTCCCGGGCCACCTCACCAGCGATATCCACATCGAATCCGGTGATCTGCCCGCTGATCGGGTCCCGGAAGGAGAACAGGTTGCTGCCGACGTCCAAGCCGACCAGCAGGCGCTTGCGGTCCCGGATCGCGACGACGGCGGCGTCGGCCTGTGCCCGGGTGGGGAAGGGCCGCAGGCTTGCGGTGCGGTCGCAGTTGTTCTGGTCCGGGTCGGGCGGCAGCGCCGGCCCTGGGGGCAGTTGCTGCATGCCGGCCGGACGTGGCGGGTCCAGTGAGGGCACCGGGGATGCCGGGAGATCGACGGGGTGACCACAGGCGCCGACGAGGGCGGCCGCGAACACTGCGGCCGCAGCCCTGCCTATGCGAGCGGTCCTCACCAGTACTCACTCATTCTCGGCCACAGACCCAGCGCGACCGCCACCGCTGCGCCCACCGACAGCACGGCCCCGCCCACCGTAGTGCCCGACAACACCCGTCGGGCCGACAGGATGTGTGACCTCAACTGCTTGCGGCTCTCCTGAATACCTTGGGCCAATGCGTCATTCAGCTTGTCGAAGGCCGGGGTGGAGTCATCCTCGCCGGTGCCCAGTGCCACCTGCGTGGCGGCCTGATAGTTGCCCACGGCGATGTAATCGTTGATCCGCACGTCGGCCTGGCGCCACCGTTCCAGCAGTTGGTCAGCCTGGGCCAGACCGGTCTTGTCCACGTTGTCCTCGCGGGCGAGGTAGCGGGCCAACTGCTCACGCATCGCGTCGACCCGCTGGTAGTAAGACCGCTTGCGGACGTCCTCGTCGCCGCGCCGGACCAGGGACAGCGTTTCGTCTGCCCGCGCCTGTTGGGCAGTAATGGCGAGATTGGTCACCGTGCGCAGCGAGTCCGCAGCGGTGTTCTGCGCGGCACGGCTGCCGGCGGTGGAGATGGCCAGCGCAGTGCCCACCCAGACGATCATCACCGCGATCGCCAGGCCGCCGGCCACCAGGCCGAGGTTGACTCGCCGTTTGGTGCGCCGGGCCAGCCAACGGTGGGCGAACAGTCCGAAACCTAGGGTGGCGGCCACCACGATGATCACCGGCGCCGGGATCGATGCCGATGCGGTGGTTTCGGCGTCCACCCGCGCTGACGTGGCCTCATAGAGACGCTGCGCATCCGGCAGGATCGTGTCCTGCATCAGCGCCGAGGCCTCCGACAGGTAGGACGATCCGACCGGGTTGCCCATCCTGTTGTTGGTGCGGGCCGTTTCGATCAAGCCGGCGTAGACGGCCAACTGGGCGTTGATGCGGCCGAGGAGTTCGACCAGGGGCGGGTCGGTCAGGCCGCTGGATGACTGGGTGACCGCAACGGCGGCCCCGGTGATGGCCTGTTCGTAGCGCTGCCGCACCGCCTCCGGTTCGGAGCCGGCGATGAAGGCCGTCGCCGCGGCCGCGTCGGCGACCGACAGTGTGGTGTAGAGCTGGCCGGCGGCGAAGGACAGCGGTTCGGTGTGTTCGAGCACGGCGGTCAACTGATTCTGGCGCTCGTTGATGGTCGTGGAGATGGCGAACGCGCTGAGGATCCCGAGCATGGCCAGGATGACGCCGATGGTCAGAATCCGCCCGGGTGTGGTGTTGAAGAACCACCACCGCGGGTGAGCGGGCTCAGTCGGCGCCCGTTGTGCCAACGGCTCGGTCGACGGGTGCGCCAGCTCGACGGTCACCTCACGCGAACCCCATTTCCGTTACCTGAAAACTATATGAGTGAAGTCTAAGAGCCACCGCAACGCTTCGCGTACGTTCGACTAGACCCGCTTCAGCGTCGCACGCCTATTCTGAATTCCGTGCGAGGCGATGGCGACGGCTGGGTGTTCTCCGAGTCCGGCACCCGTCACTGGGGTGTGCACGGCGCGGCGGGTCTGCTGCTGCGCGCCCCCTGGCATGACGGCTCCCCCGCGATACTGCTCCAGCACCGCGCTCCCTGGAGCCACCAGGGTGGCACGTGGGCATTGCCGGGCGGCGCGCTGGACAGCCATGAGCAGGCTCACGATGCCGCGGTACGGGAGGCCTACGAGGAGGCCGGGCTGTCCCCGGACCAGATCCTCGTTCACGTCAGCGTGGTCACCGCGAGCGTGCCCGGACCGACTGGTCGGATCTGGACCTACACCACGGTTGTCGCAGACGCCGGGGAGCTGTTGCACACCGTGCCCAACAGCGAGAGTTCGGAGCTTCGGTGGGTGCCTGAACATCAGGTGGCCGATCTGCCGCTTCATCCGGCGTTCGCAAGCAGTTGGGAGTCGTTGCGCACCAACGCAACGGCGCCCCCTCATGACTGCCGGATGCAGCAACCTCACACGGTCGTGATCGAAGAGGAGATCTTCGCCTGGTGCAGCCCCGGAGCCGGTCCAGCGGGAGTCAGTCCAGCGCCGCGCTGAGCCGCTGTGCGGCCGCGCCCGGGTCGGCAGCCTCGGTGATGGCCCGCACCACCACGATCCGTCGGGCGCCCGCCTGAAGGACCTCACCGAGTCGCTGCTCGTCGATACCGCCGATGGCGAACCACGGCTTATCGGAGTTCATCGACGTCACCGTCCGCACCAGATCCAGTCCGGGCGCGGGCCGGCCCGGTTTGGTCGGGGTCGGCCAGCAGGGTCCGACACAGAAGTAGTCGACGTCCTCCATCAACGCGCGGGCGGCCTCGCCGCTCTCGTGGGTGGACCGGCCGATCACGGTGTCGGGGCCGACGATCTCGCGGGCAACAGCCAGCGGCAGATCGTCCTGTCCCAGATGCAGCACATCGGCCTCGGCGGCCCGGGCGATATCGGCGCGGTCATTGACCGCCACCAGGGCACCGTGTCGCCGTGCCACCTCGGTGAGGATCTCCACGGCGGCCAACTCACCGCGGGCCTCCAATGGGCCGAACCGCTGTTCGCCGGGAGAGCCTTTGTCGCGCAGTTGGATGACGTCCACCCCACCGGCCAGCACGGCGTTGGCGAATTCGGCGAGGTCGCCTCGCTCACGGCGCGCATCGGTGCACAGATACAACCGTGCGGTCTGGAGCCGGGATCGACGGTCGTGCACACCCAGACGCTAGCGGCTAGCGTGGAGGCTCGACACGGGAGTCCCGGGAACGGGGACTGAGAGTGGAAACGCCTGTCCAGACCGTCACACCTGATCCGGGTCATGCCGGCGGAGGAAGCGAGAACGACATGTCGCAGGCGTTGTCCGTCATCGGTGGCGGTGTCATCGGTCTGGCGGTGGCCCGCCGCGCCGCACTGGCCGGTCTGGCGGTACGGGTGCACCGGCAGGAGCGAAGCGATCCGGACGCCATCGGGCCCGGCACCTCCTGGGTCGCCGGCGGGATGCTCGCCCCTAACAGCGAAGGCTGGCCTGGTGAGGAACGGCTGCTGGCCATCGGTGTGGAGTCACTGCGGCTGTGGCGCAACGGTTTTCTGGATGAGTTGCCGCCGGAGACCGTCATCGCGCGGGAGTCTCTGGTGGTAGCCGTCGATCGTGCCGACGCCGCCGATCTGCAGACCCAGGTGCAGTGGTTGGCCGGGCAGGGTCATCCGGTGGCCGTGACGAACTCAGCCCGCGACATCGAACCCCTGCTGGCCCAGGGGATCCGGCACGGCTTCCAGGCGCTTGACGAACTCGCCGTCGATAACCGCATGCTCATGGCGGCACTCGAGGATCACTGCGGCCGGCTCGGTGTGCAGTGGGCCGGACCGGTGGACCGACTCGATGACGCCCGCGGCGGAACCGACACCGTGGTGATCGCCAACGGGATCGACGCCCCACGCCTGTGGCCCGGTCTGGCGGTGCGCCCGGTCAAGGGAGAGGTGCTGAGACTGCGCTGGCGTCCGGGCTGTATGCCGGTGCCGGGCAGGATGATCCGGGCGCGCGTGCACGGCAGGCCGATCTACCTGGTGCCGCGCGCCGACGGTGTGGTCGTCGGTGCCACCCAGTACGAACACGGACGCGACACCGCACCGTCGGTTAACGGCGTTCGAGATCTGCTCGACGACGCCTGCGCCGTGCTTCCGGCTCTCGGTGAGTACGAGCTCGCCGAATGCGCGGCCGGACTGCGGCCGACGACCCCCGACAACCTGCCACTGGTGGGCCGTCTGGACAGTCACACCCTGGTCGCCACCGGGCACGGCCGGTCCGGCTTCCTGCTGGCGCCCTGGACAGCCGAGCAGATCGCCGCGGAACTGGAGGTGGGAGCACTCGTATGAGGGTCACGGTCAACGACGACAACCTGCGGGTCGACGAGGATACGACGGTCGCCGATCTCTTGACTCGGCTCGGGTTGCCGGACAAGGGTGTTGCGGTTGCGGTGAACTGGGCGGTCCTGCCCCGCTCGCGCTGGGCCGAGCCGCTACCGGACGGCGCCCACGTCGAGGTGGTCACGGCGGTGCAGGGTGGCTGAACCCGACTGCCTGAGCATCGCCGGGCGCAGCTTCGGGTCCCGGCTGATCCTGGGCACCGGCGGCGCCCCGAGCCTGAAGGTGCTGGAGGAAGCCCTCGTCGCCTCGGGCACCGAGATCACCACAGTGGCGATGCGGCGCGTCGACGCCGAGGGAGGCACCGGTGTGCTGGATCTGCTGTCCCGGTTGCAGATAGCCCCGCTGCCCAACACGGCGGGCTGCCGCAGCGCCGCTGAAGCCGTCCTGACCGCACAACTCGCCCGGGAGGCCCTGGGAACCGAGTGGATCAAACTGGAAGTCATCGCCGATGAGCGGACGCTGTTGCCCGACGGCGTCGAGTTGGTGCGCGCCGCAGAGCACCTGGTCGACGAAGGCTTTGTGGTGTTGCCCTACACCAACGATGATCCGGTGCTGGCCCGCCGGCTCGAGGACGTCGGATGCGCGGCCGTGATGCCCCTGGGCTCACCGATCGGCACCGGTCTGGGCATCTGCAACCCGCACAACATCGAGATGATTGCGGTTGCCGCAGCCGTCCCGGTGATTCTCGACGCCGGTATCGGAACGGCCAGTGACGCCGCCCTGGCCATGGAGTTGGGCTGCGACGCGGTGCTGCTGGCCACGGCGGTGACCCGCGCCGCGGATCCGCCGGTGATGGCCGCGGCGATGGCCGCCGCCGTGACGGCCGGCTACCTGGCCCGGCAGGCAGGCCGGATACCGAAGCGATTCTGGGCGCAGGCATCCAGTCCCGGCCTGCCCGCAGGCCCGCGATCTGCGCGCAAAGCCTGATTCGGCCCGGGCGGCTAATCTGGATCCGATGATGCGAACACCCCGGATGGTGATGGTGTGCGCCCTGGTCGCCGCGGCACTGGGCTGCACGAAGTCGCCGGAGAACGCCCAGCCTGTGGTCGAGAACAAGGCGGCGTGGCAGTTCGCGACGCAGTTGCGCGACAAGGTGACCGTCGAGGCGATGACAGCGCACCTGGAAAAACTGCAGGACATCGCCAATGTGCACGGCGGAACCCGCGCCACCGGAACCCCCGGGTATGACGCGTCAGTCGACTACGTGGTGGAGGTGCTGCGCGACAGGGGTTTCGACGTGGAGACGCCCGAGTTCGAGGTCCGTGTCTTCCAACACGGGGACCCTGATCTGTCGGTCGGTGGGGCCGCCGTCAAGGCCGGCGTGCTCAAGTACAGCGCCGGCACTCCCGAATACGGTGTCAGCGGGCCACTGGTCGCGGCGCCGGCCGAAGAGACACCGG
>NZ_JBILVF010000099.1:0-12347 GCF_044370595.1 Mycobacterium sp. | reverse complement strand
CGCATCCGCACCGCCCCGCGGGGTTGGGGCATGGGCGTGCGATGTTCCCGAAAGGTGCCGTACAGGCCGAGGTGAACATGCACGATCGGGCCACCGTCGTAGTGGTGGAACAGGTGCTTGCCCCAGGCGGAAGCGCGGAGGAACGTCAGCCCGTCGAGCCGTTCCGCGTCGACGAACCGGCCCTGAGGGCTGGACACCTGCACCGCAGATCCTGCGTAGCGCCGCTGATGCAGCCGGGCCAGCCGGTGCAGGGTGTGCCCCTCCGGCACGGCAGCTACTCCGGGGTGCCCGGCACCGGTGGCGCGATGTGGGTGCGCTCGTACTCCGCCAGGATGTCGATGCGCCGCTGATGCCGTTCGGCCTTTGACCACGGTGTGGAAAGGAAGGCATCGACGATGGCGAGCATCTCGGCTTCGGTGTGCATGCGGCCGCCGATGCCGATCACCTGGGCGTTGTTGTGTTCGCGAGCGAGTTTGGCGGTCTCGACGCTCCACGCCAGCGCGCACCGCACGCCGGGCACCTTGTTGGCGGCGATCTGCTCGCCGTTGCCCGACCCGCCGAGCACGATGCCCAGGCTGCCCGGATCGGCTACGGTGCGCTGCGCGGCGGCGATGCAAAACGCCGGGTAGTCGTCCTCGGCGTCGTACTCGAACGCCCCGCAGTCGATCGGCTCGTGACCGGCCTTGCGGAGGTGCTCGATGATGGCTTTCTTGAATTCGAAACCGGCGTGATCCCCGCCGAGGTAGACGCGCATGGCGGTCACCTTAGTCATACGTCGGCCGCTCGGTGCGGGTGCGCTTGAGTTCCCAGAAATGCGGGCAGGACGCCAGCGTGACCGATGCGTCCCACAGTTGGCCGGCTTCCTCGCCGCGCGGAATCCGGGACAGCACCGGGCCGAAGAAGGCAACACCGTTGATATGGATGGTCGGGGTCCCGACGTCGCCGCCGACCGCGTCCATTCCCTCGTGGTGGCTCTTGCGCAGAGCATCGTCGTAGGAGCCGTCGGTGGCGGTGGCCGCCAACTCGGCCGGAAGTCCGGCCTCGGCCAGCGATTCGACGATCACCTGCTCGAGGTTCTTGTTGTCCTTGTTGTGGATTCGCGTGCCCATCGCGGTGTAGAGCGATGCCAGCACGTCGGCGCCGTGGGCCTGTTCGGCGGCGACCGCCACCCGCACCGGCCCCCAGGCTTTGGTCATCAGCTCCTGATACTGCTCGGGCAGGTCCCTGCCCTCATTGAGCACCGCCAGGCTCATGACGCGGAACCGGACCTCGACATCGCGGACCTTCTCCACCTCCAGGATCCACCGGGAGGTGATCCAGGCCCACGGGCACAGCGGATCGAACCAGAAATCGGCGCGCGACTTGCTCCCCAACTCAGACATGGCCTAAGGATAGGTTGGTTCCCGTGCTTCCCAATCTGACCCACAATGAGGCCATCGAACGCGCGGCGCTGGTGACCGTGAACCGCTACCACATCGAGCTTGACCTGACCGGCGGCGAGAAGACGTTCCGGTCGGTGACCACCGTGCAGTTCGAGGCGCTGCCCGGCGCCGACACCTACATCGACCTGGCGGCCGACCGGGTGCACCGTGCGGTGCTCAACGGCCACGATATCGACGTGTCCGGTTACGACGAGTCGACCGGGATTGCGCTGATCGGCCTGGCCCACGACAACGTTCTGGTCGTGGAGGCCGACTGCCACTACTCCAACACCGGTGAGGGACTTCACCGGTTCGTCGACCCGGTCGACGGTGAGGTGTATCTGTACTCGCAGTTCGAGACCGCCGACGCCAAGCGGATGTTCGCCTGCTTCGACCAGCCCGATCTCAAGGCGGTCTTCGACATGACCGTCACCGCACCGGAGCACTGGCAGGTGATCTCCAACGGGGCGACCGTCGATGTCCGCCGCGACGGCGGAAAGGCCGTGCACACCTTCGCCACCACGCAGAAGATGAGCACCTATCTGGTGGCGTTGGTGGCCGGACCGTACGCGGTGTGGCGCGACGTCTACCGCGACGAACACGGCGAAATCCCACTGGGTATCTTCTGTCGCGCTTCACTGGCCGAGCACATGGACGCCGAGCGGTTGTTCACCGAAACCAGACAGGGCTTCGACTTCTACCACCGCAACTTCGGTGTGCCCTACGCCTTCGGCAAGTACGACCAGCTTTTCGTCCCGGAGTTCAACGCCGGCGCCATGGAGAACGCCGGCGCGGTGACGTTCCTGGAGGACTACGTTTTCCGCAGCAAGGTGACCCGCGCGTCCTATGAGCGGCGCGCCGAGACGGTACTGCACGAGATGGCGCACATGTGGTTCGGCGATCTGGTGACCATGCGGTGGTGGGATGACCTGTGGCTCAACGAGTCCTTCGCCACCTTCGCCTCGGTGCTCTGCCAGGCCGAGGCCACCGAGTACACCCAGGCGTGGACCACATTCGCCAATGTGGAGAAGTCCTGGGCCTACCGTCAGGACCAGTTGCCGTCGACCCATCCGGTGGCCGCCGACATCCCGGATCTGCACGCCGTCGAGGTCAACTTCGACGGCATCACCTACGCCAAAGGCGCCAGTGTGCTCAAGCAGTTGGTGGCCTACGTCGGCCTGGAGCACTTCCTGGCCGGTCTGCGTGACTACTTCGCCGCACACGCGTTCGACAACGCCACCTTCGACGACCTGCTCGGGGCGCTGGAGAAGGCCTCCGGCCGTGACCTGTCCGACTGGGGCCGGCAATGGCTGAAAACGACCGGGCTGAACACCGTGCGTCCGGATTTCGAGGTCGACGGAGCAGGGCGGTTCACCCGGTTCGTCATCCACCAGGGTGGCGCCGCTCCCGGCGCCGGGGAGACCCGGGTGCACAGACTGGCCATTGGGATTTACGACGATGAAGGAGAAGCCGGCACCGGCCGGCTGGTCCGGGTGCATCGCGAAGAACTCGACATATCCGGTGAGTCCACCGAAGTCCCTGCGCTGCAAGGCGTCTCACGAGGTGCCCTGATACTGGTGAACGACGATGACCTCACCTACTGCTCGATGCGGCTGGACCCGGATTCGCTGCGAGTGGCGACCACCCGCATTGCCGACATCGCCGACCCGCTCCCCCGCACCCTGGTGTGGTCGGCGGCCTGGGAGATGACCCGCGACGCCGAGTTGCGGGCCCGGAACTTCGTGGCGCTGGTGGCCGGCGGGGTGCAGGCCGAGACCGAGGTCGGGGTGGCCCAGCGGCTGCTGCTGCAGGCCCAGACCGCGCTCAACTCCTACGCCGAACCGGGCTGGGCGGCGGCCGAGGGGTGGCCGGCCTTCGCCGACCGGCTGCTGGAATTGGCGCGCGCCGCCGAGCCCTGTTCGGACCACCAGCTGGCGTTCGTCAACGCACTCTGCTCATCGGCACTCTCCGAGCGCCACCTGACGGTGCTGGCCGACCTGCTCGAGCGCGACGCCGCTGACAGTGGCCTGCCGGGGCTGCAGGTGGACACCGATCTGCGGTGGCGGATCGTCACCGCCCTGGCGGCCGGCGGGCGGATCGACGCAGACGGCCCGCAGTCACCGTTCATCGAGGCCGAAGTGACCCGCGACCCGACCGCGGCCGGACGCCGCCATGCGGCTGCGGCGTCGGCGGCCCGCCCACAGGCCGAGGTCAAGCACCGGGCCTGGCGGGAAGTCATCGAGGACGACACCCTGCCGAACATCACCGCGCGGGCGATCATCACCGGATTCGTCCATCCCGGACAAGGACCGGACACGCAGGCAAAGATGCTGGCGCCGTACACCAAGCAGTATTTCGACACCATCGGCGCGGTATGGGAGCGCCGCTCCAGTGAAGTCGCCCAAACCGTGGTCGTCGGCCTGTACCCATCCTGGGATGTCAGCACCGAAGGCGTGGCGGCTGCCGACTGGTTCCTCGGCGGTCTGCACGTCCCGCCGCCGCTGCGGCGACTGGTGCTCGAGGGTCGCGCCGGGGTGGAACGAGCGCTGAAGGCCCGAGCCTTCGACGCCCGCTAGGACCGCGCTAGGAGTTGGGCCGCGAGATCGCCGCGGACATCACCCGCACCGCGCTGATCAACCCGTCGATCAGGTTGCCCTCGCGAAACGCCGACGCCGCCGCCGACACGCCCAGCGGCGCGGCCGACTCGATACCCCGACCCCGAAGATCGGCGCCGTAGGCCACCTCGATGGCACGCTGATCCGGCGAAACGGCAAGCAGCACCCCGTTACTCGGAGTGGGGACGTCGGCCAGGATTTGGCGGGCACGGGTGGAAGTCTCGGCACCCAGGTCACCGATGTAGACCGCGAAGCGGGCCTTGGACTGCCGGCTGGCCTGGGTCAGCGCATCATCGAGGACGACCAGGTCCAGCGACCGGAACGGGTATTGATGGGGAAGCCTGTCCGGTTCGGTGGCAATGGAAAGCCGACCGCTGGACGTGACCGCCCAGCCGAGCGGCAGTGCTGCGGTGTCCAGGCTGGATTGCGGCCTGACGACGGCATGGCTACCACCGGCCACTTGCGCCTCCTCCTACGAAGTGGTCGGCACCGTGATGATCGACACCATGGTGACCTGTCGGCAGCGGCTCCTCGGTCGCCGTCCACAGGATTGGCTCATGGGTCCACGGCTGCGGCAGTCGGTAGGGGTCGGGCCGATTACCGGCCTTCCGGTAGATCAACGCGATCAACACGACCACGACGAGCACCGGCAGTCCAAACAGCAGTGCGTGATTCACGGACAAGACCGTATCGCAATCGGTACCGGCGATCGGGAGGGGGCGCTCAGGCCGCACCCTCGCCCAGATACCGCACCCACGCGGGATCGAGTTCCTTGACCGTGCACAGCAGCCGCCAGTGCTGACCCTTGGGGGAGGTCGGCACCAGCCGCAATGTCCAGCCCAGTTCGGCGAGCAGTTTGTCGGCCTTGCGGTGGTTGCACCCCGAGCAGGCGGCCACACAGTTCTCCCAGGTGTGTTCGCCGCCGCGGCTGCGCGGAACAACATGGTCGACGGTGTCGGCCTTGGCACCGCAGTAGGCGCACCGGAACCGGTCCCGGTGCATCAGCGCGGCCCTGGTCAGCGGGATCCGGGCGCGGTAGGGAACCCGAACGAAGCTGCGCAGGCGGATCACCGACGGCACGGTGATCAGCCTGGTCGCCGAATGGATGATCGGCCCGTCGGGGTCGTCGTGCACCACGTCGGCCTTGCCGCACAGCAACATGACGACGGCCCGCCGGATGGGCAGCGCGGTCAGGGGCTCATAGGTGGAGTTCAGCAGCAGCACCCGCCGGCGGCCCCACACCGACGCCTCCGGAGGAGATTCGACGCTGTGCAGGGCAGTGCGCGCACCAGCCCGAGCGGGCATGCTCCGTTTGCGCTGCACCATGCAACCTCCGCAGACCAGTGCACCACGGATCGGCGCCGACCGCACGCGTATTCCTCTGGTGTTCAATGGGGGCGTGGCGCAGACCTTCTACGATGCGATCGGCGGCGCCGAGACGTTCCGCACGATCGTGGCCCGTTTCTACGAACTCGTCCGGGAGGACGAGATACTGCGTCCGCTGTATCCGGAGGACGATTTCGAAGCCGCCGAGGACCGGTTGCGGATGTTCCTGGAGCAGTACTGGGGCGGGCCGCGGACGTACTCCGAACAGCGCGGTCACCCGCGACTGCGGATGCGCCACGCACCTTTCCGGATCGGGTTTCTCGAGCGGGACGCCTGGCTGCGATGCATGCACACCGCGGTCGGCTCGATCGACCGGCAGACCCTCGATGATGAGCATCGCCGTGAACTGCTGGCCTACCTGGAGATGGCCGCCGACTCGATGGTGAACGCGCCGTTCTGACCGGCTAGCCGAGCTTTCCCTCCAGTTGCATCTGACGCAGCGTCTTGCGGTCGGGCTTGCCGACGTTGGTGACCGGCAGAGATTCCAGGAATGCGACCTCGGTGGGCACTTTGTATCCGGAGAGGTTCTCCTTGCAGAAGGCGCGGACCTCCTCGACGCTCAATTCCTGACCCGGCTTCAGCACAAGGGTGAGCTTCAGGCTCTCGCCGCGCTTCTCGTCGGGAATCCCGAATGAGCAGGCCTGCAGCACCTTCGGGTGGGTGTACATCAGTTCGTCGATCTCGCGGGGGTACACGTTGAACCCGCTGGAGAGAATCATGTCCTTCTTGCGGTCGACGATGAAGATGTGGCCGTCCTCGTCGAGAACGGCGATATCGCCGGTCGACAGCCAGCCGTCGATGAAGGTCTTGGCGGTCTCCTCCGGATTGTTCCAGTACTCCCGCATGACCGAAGGCCCCTTGCAGAGCAGCTCGCCTGGTTCGCCGAGCGGCATCTCCTTCGTCGGGTCATCCAGATCGACGATGCGGACGTCGTTGTCGGGGAACGGAATACCGACACCACCCGGCTTGCGCACCGTGTGCAGCGGGTTCGCGGTGACGATGTTGGAGGTCTCCGACATGCCGTAGCCCTCGGTGATCACCGCACCGGAGAGCTCCTCGAAGGTTTTCATCGCCTCCACCGGCAGCGGTGCGGACCCCGACACCACGGCCCGCACCGACCCGATCTTGGAGGTCGTGATGTCGGGGTGCTGGTTGAGCCCGATGATCATCGTCGGCACCGCGGGGAAGAGGTTCGGCTCGTGCTGATTGATCGCGGCCAGAATGTTGTCGGTGCTGGGCTGCGGCACCATGATGATCGTCCCGCCGAAGACGTGGTTGACGTTGACGTTCATGTTGAAGCCGTAGATGTGATAGATCGGCACCGCCGCCAGGCAGCGCAGGTGGTCGGTCTTCTCGAACACCGGCGTCATCCAATAGCTCTCCTGGTAGGCGATCGAAGCCAGGTTCTCGTTGGTCAGCACGCAACCCTTGGACAGGCCGGTGGTGCCGCCGGTGTACTGCAGCATCAGGATGTCGTGGGGCCCGACGTCCACCGACGGCTCGGTGTCGGCGCCCGCGCCGACGACCTCGTTGAAATCGAGCACGCCGGGGGCGGACTCCACCTCGACGTTGCCCGACGGGACCTGGAAGGTGATGACGTTGCGCAGTGCCGTATCGCCGGTCTTGAGCACCTCGATCGGCCCCTTGCTGAAGGCTGCCATCACGATGACCGTCTCGGCCCCGCTGTCCCTGATGTAGTGGTGTACCTCCGGCGTCGGAGCCAGTGGGTTCACCTGCACGACGATGGCGCCGATCTTGGCGCAGGCCTGGTAGGCGATGACGTACTGGGGGACGTTGGGCGACATCAGCGCCACGCGGTCGCCCTTCTTCACCCCCAGCGAAGTCAGTGCGTTGGCCGCCTTGCGGGCCATCATGTTGACCAGGCCGTAGGGCAGTGTGGTGTCGTTGATGATCAGGTAGTCACGCTCGGGATACTTCTCGGCACAGCTGTTGAACATCTGCTTGATTGACAGCGGCGGGTAGATGATCGAGTAGGGCACACCCTTGTCGTAGAGCTTGAACCAGGGCTTGCTTTTGTCGACCACGGCTGCCTCCAACGCTGTCTGCGCACCCTCCGTGCGCGATGGAAGTTCAGTGTCGCACCCGCAATTGACGCCTGACAGAGAAAACTTGAATCTCAGCCGAGAAGCAGCAGTGGATCGCCGCGGCGCCGAAACACCGAGCCGAACCTGGCGTCGATGCGCAGCCAGGCCGGCGTGGCACGCACCCGCACCACATCACCGGCGGCCTCGGAGATGAATCCCATAGCGGCCAGGGCCATCACGCAGCGCATCGGCACAGCGACAACCTCCATGCCGGAGTCGACCTGCAGCACCTCCTGGTCCAGCAGTGACGGCGGCGGGCCCTGCGGGCCGCTGTGCTCGCGCGCCAGATCGGCGCCGCTTCGGGCCAACTCGGTCAGCACCGTCGCCGGGACGTCGTCGAGATGGACGAACCCGACCTCCGGCGGGATCGCTCCCCGCCAGGCTGAATCCATCGGGTATCCGGGATCGACGTATCCGGACCCGCCGGCGGCCCGAAGCCCGACAGCGAAGCGATCCGCCGCACAGGTGATGTCGTCGGGGCGGACGGTGCCGACCACCACCCGCGCGGCCAGCACGCCGAATCCGGTTGACACCCAGGCGCCCAGCAGTCCGTCGCTACGGGTGCGCAACCTGATCACGGCCGATTCGTCAAGTCGCAGGGCGCGTTCGGCGAAGACGAGTAGATCGCCTCGCTGCGCCGGGTCGGGGATCCAGGCGCCGCGGTCAGGGTTCATCGCAGCCAGCGCTGCAGGTACTCCCGATGCTGCGGCGAGAGCCGAACCAGTCGCTGCTCCTCGATGTGCACCGCCGCCAGTTGCGTCTCGGCGATCACCGCCGGTCTGGAGTCGGGGGACGCCTGGACCGATCGCACCTCGTATCCGATGGTGAAGTCGACCGCCCGCAGACGCTTGGTCCACATCGTCACCTGAAGTGGTGAATCAGCAAGGCGCAGTTGGCCTTTGTAGAGAACCTGCACCTCATGGATCAGCAGCCCAATGGTTTTGACGTCCTCGGCGAAGGGTTCGCGCAGGAAATCGACACGGGCCTCCTCCAGAATCGTCACCATGGTGGCATGGTTGATGTGCTGGTACATGTCGATATCCGACCAGCGCACCCGAACCCCGGTGGTGAAGCCGTTGCGCACCTGCTCAGGCACTGGTCCCTGCCCCACTCGTCCTGGTCATGCTGCGGATCTGTCGGGCCGCCACCGAAAGGGTTGCGAGGTCGCGCGCATCGGTCTGGTAGATCTCGGCGAGGGTGCGTCGCGCCCGGCTCACCCGGGAACCGTTGCTCTGCTCCCATTCGGCGATTTTCTCCTCGCCGGTTTCGCCAGGCTCGCCGATCGCCAGCACATCGAAACACAACGCCCGCAGTGAGCCGTAGATGTCGTCGCGGATGGCCAACCGCGCCAGTGCGTGCCAGCGGTCGTCGCGCGGCAGTCCGGAGACCGCGGTGAGCAGGCCGTCGGTGCCCAGGTAGTCCATCAGAGCGAAGTAGGTGTCGGCCACCTCGTCGGGGTCGCGATCGATGATGTCGGAGATGTCGATGACGTCGAGCAGGCTGTACTGATACAGCCCGGATGCCACCATGTAGGCCAGATCCTCACCAGCACCGGCAGCCGCGAACTCCGCCGATTCCTTGGCGACAATGGCCCGGTCGTCACCGCGCAGCCACCCGGGCATCCCGGGTGCCAGTGCGGCGACCTTGGCCGCGAAGCGGTGGATCTCGGCGCCCACCGCCAGTGGTTGCGGTCGGTAATTCACTAGCCACCGGGCAGAACGGTCGAGGAGTCGACGCAGGTCCAAGGTCATCCGGTCGGTGACAGCCACCCCAACCCCGTCCGCGCCGGCGGCGCGGATCCGTCGCCAGGTCCGTTCGATCCCGAAGATCGCCTCAGTGGCCACGAACGCGCGGACCGCGTCGACGTAGTCCACCCCGGCATCCTCGGTCACCCGGTAGGCGTAGGTGATCCCGCCGGTATCCACGACGTTGTTGACCAACATCGTGGTGACGATCTCGCGGCGCAGTTGGTGGCCGCGGATGTCGGCAGCGAACCCCTCCCGCAGCGGGGTCGGGAAGTACCCGGGCAGCCGGGCGATGAAGGCCTCCTGATCGGGCAGGTCGCTGGCCAGCACCTGTTCCTTGAGGGCCAGTTTCACGTGCGCCATCAGGGTTGCCAGTTCCGGTGAGGTCAAGCCGGCCCCGATGTCCTGGCGGCGGCGGATCTCTTTGCTTGTCGGCAGCGCCTCGAGCTCCCGGTTGAGACCGCGACGCTCTTCAAGTTCGCGGATCTGGCGGGCGTGCACGTTCAGCAGCGCCGGCGCGTTGGCCCGGCTGGTCCCCATCAGGTCGTTCTGGTCACTGTTGTCGGTGAGGACGAGCCGGCCCACCTCATCGGTCATCGACGCCAAGAGTTCGGTCCGCCGGCCGGGCGCGACCCGCCCTGCGCTGACCAGTGAATCGACCAGGATCTTGATGTTGACCTCGTGATCGGAGCAGTCCACCCCGGCCGAGTTGTCCAGTGCGTCGGTGTTGATGCGGCCGCTGCACAAGTCGAATTCGACCCGGCCCAGCGACGTCACCCCCAGGTTGCCACCCTCCCCGACCACCTTGGCGCGCAACTGGTTTGCGTTGACCCGAACGGTGTCGTTGGCGCGGTCGCCGACATCGGCATCGGATTCGGCTTCGGCCTTGATGTAGGTGCCGATGCCGCCGTTGAACAGCAGGTCCACCGGGGCGCGCAGGATGGCGCGGATGAGATCCGGCGGCGGCAGCTCGGTGACGGTGTCCTCGATACCCAGTACGCGATGCATCTGCGGGCTGATCGGTATCGCCTTCTGACCTCTGCCGAAGACTCCCCCACCGGGGCTGATCAGTCCCGGGTCGTAATCCTCCCAACTGGAGCGCGGCAGGTCGAACAGGCGTTGGCGCTCCACGAACGAGCGGGCGGCATCCGGGTCCGGGTCGATGAAGATGTGGCGATGGTCGAAGGCGGCCACCAGGCGGATGTGCTGGGACAGCAGCATGCCGTTGCCGAACACGTCGCCGCTCATATCGCCGATGCCGACGACGGTGAAATCCTCGCTCTGAGTGTCCACCCCCATCTCCCGGAAGTGCCGCTTGACCGACTCCCAGGCACCCTTGGCGGTGATGCCCATGGCTTTGTGGTCGTAGCCCACCGAGCCGCCGGAGGCGAACGCGTCACCGAGCCAGAAGCCGTAGGAATTCGCTACGTCGTTGGCGATGTCGGAGAACGTGGCGGTGCCCTTGTCGGCCGCGACCACCAGGTAGGCGTCGTCGCCGTCGCGGCGGACCACCCGATCCGGAGCCACGACGCGACCACTGGCCCGGTCGATGTTGTCGGTGACGTCGAGCAGACCGGAGACGAACAGTCGGTAGCAGGCCACCCCCTCGTCGCGGAATGCCTCCCGATCGGCCGGTGGCCGTTTGACGACGAAGCCGCCCTTGGCTCCGACCGGCACGATCACCGCGTTCTTGACCGCCTGTGCCTTGACCAGACCCAAGATTTCAGTACGGAAGTCCTCGCGGCGATCAGACCAGCGCAGCCCGCCACGCGCGACCGGCCCGAACCGCAGATGCACACCCTCGACACGCGGCGAGTAGACGAAGATCTCGAATTTGGGCCTCGGCAGGGGGAGTTCGCTGATGATCTCGGCATTGAGCTTGACCGACAACACATCTGCGGCCCGGGCCGACTCCGGCGCGGTCACGAAAAAATTGGTGCGCAGGGTGGCCTGGATCAGGGAGGCGAAGGCGCGTAGCACCCGGTCGGTGTCCAGGCTGGTCAGTGCGTCGATGTCGGTGGCGACGGCCCGCGCGGCGGCTTTGGCGTCTCGCCCGCTGTCGTCGGGGTCGAACATCGCCTCGAACAGCGCGACCAGGGACCGAGCCGTCGACGTGTGCTCACCCAGCACCGATTCGATATGCGCCTGGCTGTAGGCGAACCCCGCCTGACGCAGGTATCTGGCGTAGGCGCGCAGCAGCATGACCTGCTGCCAGTTCAGGCCCGCGCGCAGGACCAGTTCGTTGAATCGGTCGATCTCGGCGCGGCCGTACCAGATGGCGGTGAGCGCCTCGGTGAAACGCTCGGCGGCGGCGTCCCAGTCCTGCTGGCCGCCCGACTGCGAAATCGACGCTTCCGGGCGGACCTTGAACTGGTAGATCCACACCGTCAGACCGTCAGGCCGAATCACCGTGAACGGCCGCTCCTCAAGGACTTCGACGCCCATGCTCTGCAGCATCGGCAGCAGCCGGCTCAGCGACGCCGAACTGCCGCCGAGATACCAGGTGAGGTACGCCTCGGGTGCAACCTCCCCAGGCTCCAGTTGTAGCCGCACCGCACCGGGTTCGACACTCTCGATGATGCCGATGTCGGTGATCGCCTCGTCGGGGGTGACGGCCTGCTTGAACTCCTCCGGCAGGGCGTCGGCATAGTGCTCGGCAACGGGGCCGGGCAGGGCGCCGGCAGGCACCGATCCGAACAGCCGATCCGACCAGGTGCGGGTGGCGGCGGTCAGGAGGTCCTCGATGCGGGTTCGGTTGGCTTCGGAGATGTCGATCTGGGCGGGCGTGGCGTCTGCAGGCAGCAGGACTGTGAAATGCGCCAGCGCCCAGGGCGATTCGCTGACCCGTGCCGCGTAATCGATGCTGGCGCCGCCGAACTCGCGCACCAGGATGTCCTGCATAGCCAGCCGGACACCGGTGGTGTAGCGGTCACGGGGTAGGTAGACCAGACAGGACACGAAATGCCCGAGCCGGTCGGTGCGCAGGAACAGCAGAGTCCGCCGACGAGAGCCCAGATCGATGACAGCACCGGCCGTGGCGAGCAGTTGCTCGGCGGTCATCGTGAACAGTTCTGA
>NZ_JBILVF010000098.1:0-12409 GCF_044370595.1 Mycobacterium sp. | reverse complement strand
CAGCCTGGGTCGTGGCGGTCGTTGGTCAACGACGGTGGTGTCAGACTGATATACGCGGGTTGGTTACCGCAAGACGATGGTTCGGCGCGAACGGTGGCTGCTCTCTAGGGACGGGCGTCACGCGGATATTCGGTGAATATCGTTGTTGCTCAAAGCTCTAACGCAGGTCCAGTTCGCCTACCTCGCCGTCACCGAGCTGAGTCCGATCAAGTCATTGGGGTCCGCCGGCTACTGCAGAGTGGCCAGTGACCAGCACCAGCCGGCCAGCTCCCGGGCGATCGCAACGTTGGCCACGACGTGAGGTTTCTTGCGTTCGTTGAATCGGCACCACTGCTGATGCAGCCGGTGGTTTCCGGCGTGCCCGCGGGCCTTGAGGGCAGGATCGACCTTGGCCCAACGGGCCCGCATCGTAGGCCCGGGATTGCGGTAGGGCGCTCGGTGATGCCAGGCCGACTCGACCAGCAGTCTGCGCACGTGGGCGTTGCCAGCCTTGGTGATCGAGCCCTGCACTCGCGACGCCCCCGAGGAGTACTCGGTGGGAACCAACCCGACGTAGGCGCCGATCGAGGCTCCGGTGAACCGCGTCCAGTCACCGATCGCCACGGCCAACCCCAATCCGGTCAGCGCCGAGACACCGCGTAAGCACCCGAGTCGGTCCACGATGTCAGTCCACCGCGGCGAGGCAGCCACGGCGATGATCTGCTCATCGAGGCGATCCCGGGCTGCGGTGGCGTTCAGAACCGCGTCGAAGTGATGGTCGAAGGCCGCGGTGGTGTGGACGTCGTCGAAGCGTTGACGGCGCAGCCACGTTTCGTGCACCCCGGTCCAGGCTTGCCCACCCGAATAGACCCGGCCCTGGCGCAACAACAGTTTCGAGAGCCGGTGGCGCACCCGCATCAAATCCGCTCGGGCATCCTCCCGGGCACGCACCAGATCACGGGTCGCCTCGACTTCGCGTTCGGGCACCGTAACCGGGGTGATCTAACCCAGGCGCAGCTGCCGGGTCAGATGGGCGGCATCACGGGCATCGGTCTTGACCCGATCCCCGGACGGGCGAATCAACTTCGACGGCGCGGCCACCGTGCACTCGATCTCCGCTTCGGCCAAAGCACGCGCCAAACCGAACCCCGTCGGACCAGCCTCGTAGGCCACCCGCACTGGCCCGCGCAGCCGGCGCAGCCAACTCAGGACCTCACCGTGATCCGGGCACAATCGGGCCCGCTCAACCCGGCCCGTTTCCTCATCAACGGCATGCGCGACCACTGAAAGCGCGTGCACGTCCAAACCGACACTCGTACCGTTGAAACTCACCGGAGGCCTCCTGTCTGCAACTGTGGCTCTACCGCAGCGAGTGTTCACCCGCGACCGGCAACCCACGTCCGATTGCAGCCCGAGGCCTTCGGCCCCGAGTCAGCCTCCATACCGTCTAGCCGACGACTCAACGAGAACCCCGGTGTGGCCCCCTCGGGCCGCCCCGGGGTTTTTCGTTACCGCTGGCGAACACGCCGCATACCGCTGAGCACAGTTAACGACACATGCCGTTAACCCTTTGCTTATGCAACAGATATGCAACACGCCCGAGGCGGCAACTTAAACCGACACGCCGAAGCACTTCTCATCCACAACCCCATAGGGCCATTACTCTGCGGTTTACGTGGACAGATGCGTGACAAATTCATAGTGATCCACAAGTTGTCCCCAACCTGCCAACACCGTTGTACGCAGGTATCCACAAGCCGCTAACAGGTTGGTGAACAGGCCCGGTTTGCGGTGCCTCCAGCAACCTCTAACGTTCCCCTGGGCGCGGGTGTTCGGCAGTGTCGGGATCCGTTGTTGTCGGTGCCGCAACCTAGCGTGAACCGTGGCCGGTCGAACTTCCGTTCGAGTCCCCGGCAGTGCAGAGAAGGAGGTGCGGAAGCCCCGATGGCCGTCGTCGATGACCTTGGACAGCAGGGGGTTCCCTCATCTCCGCCCGCCGAGGATTTCGGCCGGCAGCCACCGCAGGACCTCGCCGCCGAGCAGTCGGTACTCGGCGGCATGTTGCTCAGTAAGGACGCCATCGCCGACGTGTTGGAACGGCTGCGCCCCGGGGACTTCTACCGGCCCGCCCACCAGAACGTCTACGACGCGATCCTGGACCTCTACGGCCGCGGCGAACCCGCCGACGCCGTCACCGTGGCCGCCGAACTGGACCGCCGCGGACTGCTGCGTCGGGTCGGCGGCGCGCCGTATCTGCACACCCTGATTTCGACGGTGCCCACCGCGGCCAACGCGGGCTACTACGCCGGCATCGTCGCCGAGAAGGCGCTGCTGCGGCGCCTGGTGGAGGCCGGCACCCGGGTGGTGCAGTACGGCTACGCCGGTGCGGAGGGGGCCGACGTCAACGAGATCGTCGACCGCGCCCAGGCCGAGATCTACGACGTCACCGAGCGGCGCACAGCCGAAGACTTTGTGGCGCTGGAGGAGCTGCTGCAGCCGACGATGGACGAGATCGACGCGATTGCCTCCCAGGGCGGCATTGCGCGCGGTGTGCCCACGGGATTCACTGAACTCGACGACGTCACCAACGGTCTGCATCCCGGGCAGATGATCGTGGTGGCGGCCCGGCCGGGTATGGGGAAGGCCTTGGCGTTGGACACCCCGCTCCCCACGCCGGACGGTTGGACCACCATGGGCGAGGTCGCTGTGGGGGACTTCCTGATCTGTGCGGACGGCAAGGCGACGCGGGTCGTTGCGGCAACAGACGTCATGGTGGGTAGGCCCTGCTACGAAGTCGAGTTCTCCGATGGGTCGGTGATCGTCGCCGACGCGGAGCACCAGTGGCCGACGCTGCGTGGCATCGTCGTCACCGCAGAACTCAGGGTCGGCGCCGATGTTGTATCGGCCGTCGGCGCCCGTCAACTTGTTGGTGCGGGAGGCACACCGCAGCGCGAATTCGGCATCATCGATGTCCGGCAGATCTCCAGCGTGCCCGTCCGGTGTGTCGAGGTCGACAACGACGACCACCTGTATCTCGCCGGGTGGGCGATGATCCCAACGCACAACTCAACTCTCGGACTGGACTTCCTGCGGTCCTGCTCCATCAAGAACCGGCTCTCCAGCGTCGTGTTCTCACTGGAGATGAGTAAGACCGAGATCGTCATGCGCCTGCTGTCGGCGGAGGCAAAAATCAAGCTCGCCGATATGCGGTCCGGCCGGATGAGTGATGACGACTGGACCCGGCTAGCCCGGCGAATGAGCGAGATCAGCGAGGCCCCGCTCTACATCGACGACTCGCCGAACCTGACCATGATGGAGATTCGCGCCAAAGCCCGCCGGCTCAAGCAGAAGTCCGATCTGCGGCTGGTGGTCATCGACTACCTGCAGCTGATGACCTCCGGCAAGAAGGTCGAGTCCCGCCAGCAGGAAGTTTCCGAGTTCTCAAGGCAGCTCAAGCTTTTGGCCAAGGAACTCGATGTACCGGTGGTGGCGATGAGCCAGCTGAACCGTGGCCCCGAGCAGCGCACCGATAAGAAGCCGATGCTGGCCGATCTCCGTGAATCCGGCGCTATCGAGCAGGACGCCGACATGGTGATACTGCTGCACCGGCCCGACGCCTTCGAGCGTGACGATCCGCGGGGCGGCGAGGCTGATCTGATCTTGGCTAAGCACCGCAACGGCCCGACCAAGACGATCACCGTGGCGCATCAGCTGCACCTGTCGCGGTTTACGAATATGGCGAGGCAGTAGTGGTGGTGTTGTAGGTTCTCACGTTGCGTGTCCGATTCTCATCCCGAATGTCCACCCGTTGTCCAATAGGACAACGAGTTGAGACGAACCGGCGCTGCTGCTGCCTGGGAGGCCGCCGCAGTCTTCTGAAAGCCGTCCCTGCTGCTGTGATGGCCCCACCCCACAGACCAACAACGCTGGCCAGGTCGTAGTCCGGCGGCGCAGTGGCGATACGAACCCTTCCCTTACGACCGGAACCGATCGCCGGTGAAGCGATCGACTCCTGGCTGGAGATACTCGCGCACCGCTATGACGTGACTTGGAGTGAGTTCCGTCGTCAGGCGCTCGGATCCGTACGGCAGTTGATGGTCATGATGCTGGGGATGCCGGCGTGGATGCCGAACCGCATGCTTCCTGGGTTATACCGAGTTATACTCGGGTCATGAAGACAGCTATATCTGTCTCTAACGAGACGTTCGATCGGGTATCCCGGACCGCCTCGGAACTCGGCATGAGCCGGTCGGAGTTTTTCGCCCGAGCTGCGCAGCGCTACTTAGACGAGTTGGACGCCCAATCCCTGACCGTCCAGATCGACAGCGCCCTTGAGCGCCTTGACGGCACTGATGAAGCGGAGGCCGCCGCCGTAGCCATCGGACATCGCGTTTTGGACGCAGCGGACGACGAGTGGTGATCAGCCGAGCTGAGCTTTACTGGGCAGATCTGGGAGCGCCGTCCGGCAGCAGGCCAGCCAAGAGCCGGCCAGTGCTGGTGATCCAATCCGACCCGTACAACGCCAGCCGACTTGCAACCGTGCTTACTGCGGTGATCACCTCGAACACAGCCTTGGCGGCGATGCCGGGCAACGTGTTTCTACCCGCCGTAGCAACGGGACTCTCGCGCGATTCAGTTGTCAATGTCACGGCACTCATCACACTCAACAAGACAGACCTGTCGGATCGCATCGGCAACGTACCGGCCAACATCATGGACGAAGTCGATCGGGGACTGCGGCGCGTATTGGATCTTTGACGCTGATATCTACATGCCTTGCGCTAGAACGGAACTCGGAGTAATTACAAAACAGGAGTGATGACGGCATTCGCGCGTACCCCGATGATTTGGCCCGAGTGACCGAGTCGCCCGAGTGACGGAGTGGCGTCACGTGACAAATCAAACCCTGCAGGCGGCTGCGCAACACCGTGCGCCGAGGAGGAATCCCCATCTCGCCTTGGGGGTCTGGTAGGAAATGACATCGTTCATGAGACAAATTGGCGAGGACACGATCTGAGACAAGCGACAGAATCGCAGCTCAAAAGGGCGCGAAATGACATCGAAATCGAGAACCTACATTTTTTAGTAGTTAGTAGTTATAGCTGTACGTTCGCGCGTTGCGTGTCCGATTCTCATCCCGAATGTCCACCCGCGTGGCGCCAGATCCGCGACCGCCGACACCGCCCGCGAACGCGCACCAACGTCGACCTTCGACTCCGCCAACATCCCCGTCACCACCGACAGCACCCGGCGCACCCCGTCGCACACATCCTCGACCAGACCGCGCGCAGCGCCGCCACCTCGACCGCCAGGGGCGACACGATCGCGTCGACCTCGGCCGCCAAGTCGAACCGCTGGTCTAGCTCGACGTGCAGCCAATGCTGACGGCGGTGCCGTTGAGCGTCCTGCGACCACAACACCACCGGGGCCACCGCGAACCGGCGCAAACCGATCCGGGTCACCGCTGAACCTCGGCAAGCGCAGCCACCAACAGATCCGCCCCGGCCCGATCCAGCTGGCCCGCCTGCGCATCGAGCACCTTGCGAACGCGGTGGTACGCCATCGCCTGCCGTGAGGATGACCCGGCTATCCGCGAGTGCCGCCAGCCCCGCCCGATCAGGGAAGCAAGCCGAGCCTGCCACGACGTCAGGGAAGCAAGCCGAGCCTGCCACGACGTGATAGGCCGGTCAGCCGGCGAGATCTCCAACGCTGTTGTCATAGCCCGAGACGTTAGAGACACCCCGTGCAACGGGGGCGACGTCGCAACCGCCGCAACGGGAGACGCTCAGTGCAATGGGGTCACCCATCGAGGTCGTTACCAGAGTTGATCGTCTTCTGTGACGGCTAGGCCGTCGTGAAACGGATTGCCACCAGCTTGTTGTCATCGACCGCCTGCCGGAACTCCTGCACTGACGGCACGCCGGCGTCCCGGAATTTCAGCCCCATGTTCCGCTGTGCCTTGCTCGCCCCGTAGCCCGTCGCTGTACGGTGGCACAGATCCGCGATAACGTCGGGGTCCTCAATCAACTCGCCGCGCATGGCGGTCGCCTTTCCGCCGCGGACCACCTGCGCGGGCGCGCCACCACGGAAGTTCAACTTCCACCCCGCGTTCGCCAGCGCGTACAGCGTCCCGTCGACGACATGTGCGCTCACCGGAATCGAGAACCGACGCCCCGACTTGCGCCCGGCGAAGTTCAGCACCATGAAGTCCGTCAGCGGCCTGCCCAGCGGGGTTCCCAACAGCCGCCGCAACACCGAATTCATCACCCGCATCATCGGCTCGGGCGGATGCGACGGGATCACCGCCGCGCTCTGTTCTGACATACATCCACCGTAGTCAGCGCGTAGGACCAGGCGCAGGCAGGGACTCACACGACTCAGGCATGCCGCCATGATCACAGCCGAGGGCGCCGAGGGGCAGGGACCACCGGGGTGACGCGGTCAGTTTGAGCGGGCGGCCAACGCCAACGCATCAGCCGCATGGGACATCAGCACCGCCCGAACCGTCGAGGGACGCCACACGCCTTCAGCTATGCAACACTGCGCCGCCGCCCGCACAGGTCGTACAGCTATACGAGCGCAACGCCGCGATTGTGCAAAACGCACGGAAAAGGCCCCCACGACGCAACGGGCTAGCGCACGAGCCTTGCTGGCCGACCAGGCGGCCTTAATTGAATGCCGTAGACAACGGCCAGTTTTGTCACCGCACGTCGACTTAAGCCGGTGTGTGCCGCAACCCTGGAAAGACCCCATCTTCGGGAGTTGTAAAGAAGGTCGAACTCCCGACGCGTTAGAACCTGCATTCTTGTTGGGGACGTGGGGAATCCAATTGTCGGACCGAACCACGAGGACCCGACTGGCGATTCGTCAAGCACCGCGCGAGCAACATCCGCTGCAATCCCAAATTTGTGACCGAGCTCCGCGAAGGTTCGGGGCTTACAGGCGCCGATCCAACGGTGTAATGACTCGACATCCAACCCTGGAACCAGGCCGAACATGTCTCGGTCAGACGCCGGACGCCACGATGGTCGCCACTGGACGGGCTCTCCGTGAATTCCTTTATCCCTCAGGAACGTCTGCGCGTACTCATCAAGGGAAACGATTAGTTCGGCGGGCATCCAGAGCGACATCGTAGAGAGTCTGTTCTGGAAACCAGCCGAAGCGATCGACCACGGCGACTGTTCGGCCGGAAGTGTGGTTAAGCGTTCGAAAAGCCAGGAACGAACCAATCTCAACCGCAACCCGCGGCCGGCTCCGAAGCCAACGTCTCCCGAAAGTTGCTCCCATGCTGCGTCCGGTAGCAGACCGTTGCAAGACAGCAGTCGTCTTCGACGATAGTCGATCGGCGGAGGAGAACCTTCCAGGTGATCTGCGTAAGGCGTTATGGCCCAGCGTGTTTCGGTCCAGCCAGGGGAGGCGCCTAAACGTTGCAAGACCCTCAGCACGCCCCTTGCGGTTACATCATTCCTCGTCCCGAGCGAACCGCCGCGCGTCCCGCGGCCAGGGCGGTGCTGGAAAACAATTCGATCGCCGTGGCCAAGGACGCCGCCGTCCTGTCGCGCTCGTCGCCGACCCCGACCAGCGTGTCGACTAGGAGTGGGAGCATGATCTGGGCGAGCCCGTGGCCCTCGTTTCCAAAGAAGCCGGCCATCTCCAGGGTGACCGCCCCGTGACATAGCGTCCATAGCCGGGCCGCCATGGCCAGGCTGCCTTCGTCTCGAATCCGGCCCGCAGCGATCATGCGGCGCACGACAGCGTGCAATCCCTTGAATGAGACGGCCCACTCGGGTCGGTCGGTGGGTCTACCGCTGACCGTCACGTCGGGGCGGACCGCAAGTATCGGCTGCGGTGTCTCGGTGCCGAAAATCAATTGGTAACGTTGCGGATTCGATAACGCGAACCGGTGATAGGCCAGACTCATCACCAGGAAGTCGGCGACCGGATCATCGGTCGGCGGACAATGTGCCAGGCTTTCGGCGAATCGCGACAGCGCCGCGTCACCCACCGCGTCCAGTAGCCCGGCCATGCTGCCGAAGTGGGTATAGACCGCCATCGTCGAGGTGCCCAGCTTTGCGGCGAGGTTACGTGCGCTCAGCGCCTGCACGCCGTCGCGCTCGAGTAGTTCGACCGCCGCCTCGACCAACTTCTCACGTTGCGTGCGCACCTTGCCATCCTGCCATAACGGTGTTATACAGGTCTCCTATAACACTGTTATACGAGAGAGGCCGGCTGATGCCTAATCGCTATCTGGAGGGCTGGTACGCCCCCCTGGCCGAGGAGTACACGGTCACCGATCTCGACGTGGTCGGTCGTATCCCGGACTTTCTCGACGGGCGCTACCTGCGCAACGGCCCGAACCCGATCGGCGACATCGACCCCGAGCTCTACCACTGGTTCGTGGGCGACGGAATGGTGCACGGGCTGCGCCTGCACGATGGCAAGGCCGAGTGGTATCGCAACCGCTGGGTGCGGGGGCCGCAAACCTGCAGGGCGCTCGGTGAGCCAGCGCCCAACGGTCATTTCAAAATCTCCACCCTCAGCGCCAACACCAACGTCATCGGCCACGCCGGCTCCACCCTGGCCCTGATCGAAGCCGGTGTGGCCCAATACGAGCTGACCGACGAACTCGACACCGTCGGGGTCTGCGACTTCCAGGGAACGCTCCCCGGCGGCTTCAGCGCCCACCCGAAGCGCGACCCGGACACCGGAGAACTGCACGCGGTGACCTATGGCATGGAGCGCGGAAACACCGTGCAGTACTCGGTGATCGGCGTCGACGGCCGCGCGCGCCGGACCGTCGACATCACCGTGAGCGGGAGCCCGATGATGCACGACTTCTCACTGACGAAGAACCACGTGATCATCTACGACCTGCCGGTCACCTTCGACGCGGCATTGGCGGCCGAGATTGCGGTGCCCAGGGCGATGCGACTTCCGGCGCGGCTGATGCTGTCGGCCTTGATCGGACGGGTCAAGATCCCGGACACGATCATGGCGCGCCAGTCCAAGCCGAAGGATCACGACCGGAGGTTTTTCTACAAGTGGAACCCAACCTATCCGGCCCGCGTCGGCGTCATGCCCCGCGACGGCGGCGACGCCGACGTGCGGTGGTTCGACGTCGAACCGTGCTACGTCTTCCATCCGATGAACGCTTATGACGAGGGCGACACCATCGTGCTGGACGTGGTTCGGCACCCGAAGATGTTCGACACCGAGCGACTGGGCCCGAACGAGGGACGGCCCACACTGGACCGATGGATCGTCGATCTCGCCGACCGCAAGGTCCGCGAATCCCGGATCGACGACCGCGGCCAGGAGTTCCCCCGCGTCGACGAGCGACTCGTCGGCAGGCGGCATCGCTACGGTTACGCGGCCGCCGTCACTGACGACTTCGACGGCACCGACACGTTGATCAAGCACGACTTCGGCGGCGACGGGACCACCGCCCGCTCGTTTGGTACCGGGAAAATCCTGGGCGAGTTCGTCTTTCAGCCCCGCACTGTCGACGCGGCCGAAGACGACGGTGTCCTAATGGGCTACGTCTACGACCAAGCCACCGACCGCAGCGAGTTGGCCATCCTCGATGCCCAGACTCTTCAAGACGTGGCCACCGTCAAACTGCCGAACCGCGTGCCGGCAGGGTTCCACGGCAACTGGGTGCCAACAGGCCAATAAGTGCTTCGCAGTGAAACGAACCCCAGATGAAACGGAGTGAGTCAACCGAAAGAAGGGCGCAGGTAACACCCCCGGGTTTCGGCTACCGGTGCAGCCAGCGCGCAAGCGGCAGGATTGGCCGTCGTCGTCCGGCGCGGATATGTCCTTCGCAGCCATGGGACTGCCCGGGATCATTAGAGTGCGATCACCACTTCACGATTCCCATCGTCACCTTGGCACCCCCGACGAGCGTAGATCCTCCGTAATCCTTCGCAAGACGCAGCAACGTGTCGTGGAAACCCGAGTGGGGAAACGCCGCTTCAACTGCCTTGATCGCGGCTTTGCCCACGCCCTTGCCAAGAGTTCCTTTCGAGGCAGTCGCCTTCGCCGCTGGAACCCCCCACGCGAGGAACAGCCCAGGCGCATTAAGTTGATGCCTAACCGCGACGTGGGGAAGTGAGTGGCCAAACACCGAGTTCGACTGCGCGAACAGGGACTGCGCCCCCTCCAAATCTGGGTCCCCGACACCCGGGCCAAGTAGGCCGATTGTAGGCGTGCGTGCGTGCGTTCTGTTCGCCTCCCCAGAGGAGATTGTTCGATAGGATTAAATCCTATCCACGGAAAGGGCGCGGTCATGCGGACGACTCGCCAACTCAGCATCACACTGCCGAACGACATGGCAGACGCGTTACGTGAGCGGGTTTCTCGAGGCGAGTACGCCAGCGAGAGCGAGGCGGTCAGGGAGGGCCTGCGGGCGCTTTTCGCGCGCGACCGGGCGGTCGAAGCGTGGCTGCGGACCGAAGTCGCCGCGGCCTACGACGCTGTGGCCGCAGACCCGGGTCGCACAGTCTCGGCGAGGGCGGTACAGGAGCGTCTCGCCGCAGAGCACTCCGGCGAAGAGTGAGTCCTGAAGTCGTCTTCGCTCCGGAAGCCGAAGAACAACTCGTCGGTCTATACCGCTACATCGCCGTAGCAGGCTCACCTGAAGCCGCCGACCGCTAGTTGGCCCTCTTCCCGCACCGAGGGAAAGCCCGTGACGACATTAGGCCAGGTTTGCGGACGATCGGCTTTCGTCGCCGAGTGATCGTCGCCTTCGCCGTCTTCGACCAGGTGTTGGTGATTGTCGGCATCTTCTACGGTGGCCGCGACTACGCGGCGATTCTCGCTGGACCGGAAGAGTAGTAGCCCGACCACCGTTACATGAGCGGCTAGGAAATGAAACGCAAAATGAGACAAGCCCGGATGAAACGAAGTGAGACAAACAGAAAAGACGCAGGTAGGAAGACCCGCGATATGAAACGGACTTTGAGAATCTACAAGTTGTAGTAGTAGTAGTAGTAGTTGTTGTTGTCGAGATGCAACGAAGATTGACAAAGCGCACTTCGTTGTTAAACAAGGTAGGGCTGCTCAGATAGGCGTTTTGCGCCGTTTCCCCTGTTGGAAATGGGTTTTGGCGGGGGTTGCCGCCCCGTTTTTCCCAGGAATTGACGACACTCGGATCAATACCGATGCGACTTGCCAACTCGACTTGGTTGATACCCAAGGACATGCGGGCTTCGCGCATCTTGTCAGCGTCGAATGGCCCAGGAAGCGGGAGCTACAGGGCAGCCCTTAGGCGGAAGAGGGGAATGCGGCGTCCGTAAGACGCGGTCTTGGCCAAGTAATCGCCGTACCCGGCGTAGACCTGCTGGGCCAGCGCGTAGAGGCGTGCGTGTTCGGCCGAGTCGGTCACTTCGCTCGCACGAAAATCCTCACCGCCGAAACGGCATTCGGGGTTCGCTTTGAGATTGTAATACCACCCCGGGTGCTTTTCTCCGCCGAAGTTCGAGGCGATGAGGATCGGATCGGGGCCGTCGTGGAAATAGGTGAGCTGTACCTCTCGGGGCTGACCCGACTTGGCGCCGTTCGTCACCAGCGGGGCGTTGACAACGATGCCCATCGAGGTCGTGAGGCGCCCGCTCGTTGCTCGATAGAGCCACGGGTCAAGACGCACCGAGACCTGGCGGGTGAACCATTGCCCCGCTCGTGAGCGTCCAAAACTCCCAGCGGCCCAGTAGCCAAGCCCGCGTTTCTTGTGGGGATCGACGTAGCGCAGGGGCATGCCTGAACCGTACCCGCGCCCACCGGCCGCGCGTGCCATCACGGAGCTGGCCAGGTGCCTGCGACTGCATCGACTCCGGAGGCCCAGTTACCAGTCGGTCGAAGGCGACAGACAAGCCGTCGAGGATGGACTCGTAGCCGGGCCCCAGGTCGGTGTCGCGGGCGATGCCAACGACGACCGCACCGTTGGCGCAACCAGGTGTAGGTGATCGCAGCACGCGGCGGAACATCATGAGCAAGCGCGGAGCTAGCTGCCGATACCAAGAATTGGTACCCTCGTGGATGTGGGTAGGAATACGTCGTTCAGCCTTGATGAGCATTTCAGCGCGTTCATCGAGGATGAGGTTGCATCTGGCCGTTACGGCTCGGCCAGCGACGTTGTGCGGTCTGCCCTGCGGTTGCTTGAGGATCGTGAGATCCGCCTGCGGGCTTTGAGACAGGCCCTCATTGCTGGCGAACAAAGTGGTGACTCGACGCCGTTCGACTTCGACGAGTTCGTTGCTCGTAAGCGAGCCGAGGAACCTCGCCACCGGTGAGCCGGTACGTGCTTTCGCCAGCCGCACGTGCCGACCTAGAACAGATCTGGGATTACAGCTCTGAGCGGTGGGATGACGATCAGGCCGAGGAGTACCTGCGTGAGGTCCAGCGTGCGGTCGAACGCATCGTGTCCAATCCG
>NZ_JBILVF010000231.1:0-3428 GCF_044370595.1 Mycobacterium sp. | reverse complement strand
GCAGCCAACCCGCTGCATCCGCTGGCGTTGACCCTGCTGCGGCCCCGGCAGGTCATCATGCTGGGCCGGCCCACCCTGCACCGGCCGGTCTCGGCGCTGCTGGCTGATCCCGAGGTGCCGGTGTACGCGCTGACCACCGGCCCGCGCTGGCCCGACGTGTCCGGCAACTCAATGGCCACCGGAACCCGCGCGCAGACCACCGCCACCCCGGACCCGCAATGGCTGGGCCGGTGCGCCGCCGCCCACGCCCATGTGACCGCGGTGATCCGTGATCAACTGGCGGCCCACCCGCTGACCACCGGCCTGCACGTCGCCGCCGCGGTGGCCGCTGCATTGCGCCCCGGCGACCAGTTGGTGCTGGGGGCGTCCAACCCGGTCCGCGACATCGCGTTGGCCGGCCTCAACGTCGGCTCCGTCGCCGTCCGCTCCAACCGCGGCGTGGCCGGGATCGACGGCACGGTGTCCACCGCGATCGGCGCCGCCCTGGCCCACCCGGACCGAACCGTGGCGCTGCTGGGCGACCTGACCTTCGTCCACGACGCGTCCGGCTTGTTGATCGGCCCTACCGAACCCACCCCGCACAACCTGACCATCGTGGTGTCCAACGACAACGGTGGCGGGATCTTCGAACTCCTCGAACAGGGCGACCCCCGATTCTCCGACATCTCCTCGCGGATCTTCGGCACCCCGCACGACGTCGACGTCGGCGCATTGTGCCGGGCCTACCACGTAGACGCCCGGCAGATCGAGGTCGACGACCTCGGCCCGGCGCTCGACGAACCCCACGACGGAATGCGGGTGCTGGAAGTCAAAGCCGACCGGTCGTCGCTGCGGCAGTTGCACGCCGCGATCCGGGCGGCGCTGTGACCGCAAGCGTGACCGCCGGACCGCGGGCACTGCTGGAAGCCGCCCTGCCCAGCCGCAACCCGGATCTGCCGGACTCCTTCGATCGAAAAGCCTTGCGGTGGGCCAAGACCGCGGTGTGGGTGCTGATTGCGATTGTCACGCTGCAGTCGATGTTGCTGGTCGCGGGGGCTTGGCGCAACGACCGGCAGATCGAACGCAATCTGGCGGTCGCCGAGGCCGAGGTGCTCTCCGCCGGGCCGCGGCGGTCGACCATCGAGTTCGTTACGCCCGACCGGGTGACCTACCGCCCTGAGCTCGGGGTGCTCTACCCGTCGGAGTTGGCGGCCGGCATGCGCATCTACGTCGAGTACGCCACATCTGACCCCAATCTGGTTCGCGTGCAGAACCGCAACGCCGCGCTGGCGATCATCCCGGCGGGATCCCTCGCGGTGGCCGGGTGGCTGATCGGGGCTGCCATGCTGGCCGGTCTGGTCCGGCTGGAGCGCCGTGAAACACAGCCGAAACGAAAAGTTCACCTGAAGTCTCCGTAAGAGGTCTTTCCTCTCCCCGTCAGACGGAGCACAATGAACGCGACGGTCAAGGGGGACCAAACCACAGTCGGTTCAAGCGCTTTCGCTTACGTCGTCAACGATGGGGAGGCTCCACTGATGGGTGACAGTTCATTCCGCCAGGACTTGCAGGGATTCGCAGTCGAGCTCCGGCAGTTGGCCTATACGATGCCGGCTGGTCACGAGGACAGGTTGATCCACCTCAGTGAACGGATGGTCGAGCGCTCACGCCAGAACCGGGAGGCTGACCGCCGCGGCGCTTGATAGCGTCAGCCGGGTGAGCCGCGCGTCGCTGGACAAGGACCCCCATGAGGTGGCGTCGATGTTCGACGCCGTGGCGCGCCGTTACGACATCACCAATACCGTGCTCTCTTTGGGCCAGGATCGGTACTGGCGCCGGGCTACCCGTTCGGCGCTGCAGGTCGTTCGCGGGCAGTCGGTGTTGGATCTGGCAGCCGGAACCGCGGTGTCGACCGTGGAGTTGGCCAAGTCCGGCGCGTGGTGTGTCGCGGCTGACTTCTCGGTGGGCATGCTGCACGCCGGGGGCCGGCGGCCGGTGCCCAAGGTTGCCGGTGACGCCACCCGGTTGCCGTTCGGCGACGAGGTGTTCGACTCTGTCACCATCAGCTTCGGTCTGCGCAACGTCGTCGACTTCGCCGCGGGCTTGCGGGAGATGGCCCGAGTTACCAAGCCCGGCGGCCGCCTGGTGGTCTGCGAGTTCTCCACTCCGACCGTGCCGGTGTTCTCCACGCTCTACAAGGAGTACCTGATGCAGGCGCTGCCCCGGGTGGCCCGGGCGGTGTCGAGCAACCCGGACGCCTACGTGTACCTCGCCGAGTCCATCCGGGCCTGGCCCGACCAGCCGGCGCTGGCCCGCGCGATCGAGCAGTCCGGTTGGTCTCAGGTGCGGTGGCGCAACCTCACCGGCGGCATCGTCGCCCTGCATACCGCCACCAAAGCGATTTAGGTGCGCAAACGTGCGCTCACCGCACGGAATCGCACCGAAATCGGCGGGAGCGCTAGAGCATGTCTCCCAAATAGCGGGCCCAGGTGATGCAGGCGCTGAGGACGGCGGCGGCGCGGTAGGTGATGGCAAGCTTGTCATAGCGGGTGGCCAGGGCTCGCCATTGTTTGAGCAGGGCGAATGATCGCTCGACGAGATTGCGCTTCTTGTAGAGGGTTTCGTTGAATGCCGGCGGTCTGCCGCCGGCGGATCCGCGGCGCTGGCGGGCGGCCATCTCATCACACTTCTGCGGGATGACGGCGGTGATTTTGCGTCCCCGGAGCAGGCGCCGGGTGACTCCACTGGTGTAGGCGCGGTCGGCAATCACGGCCTCGGGCCGTGTGCGAGCGCGGCCGGCCCCGAGTCGTGGCACCACGATCTCATCGAGCACCGTGGCCAGCATGGCGCCGTCATTGCGTTGACCGCCGGTGACCACGACCGCCAATGGCCGTCCCTTGCCATCCACGGCGGTGTGGATCTTGGTGCTCAGTCCTCCACGGGATCGTCCAACTCCGTGACCTGCAGGTTCAGTATCGGCCAGCGGCAGATTCTTGTAATTCGACAGTGCCCCCTGTGTCCTGATCGGGGCGGGTTGTGTTTGTCGCGTGCTGATGAGCACGGCTGATCGTCGCGTCGACCGAGACTGTCCAGTCCAGGGCGTCGGCGTCATTGGCAAGCGCCAACAAGTTCATCAAGACCCGATCCCAGGTGCCGTCGCCGGCGTAGCGGCGATGCCGCTTCCACACTGTCTGCCAGGGGCCGAATTCCGAGCGGGGCAGATCCCGCCACGGCACGCCGGTGCGATACCGGTAGATGATGCCCTCCACGACACGGCGATCATCCCCGAAGGGATGCCCACGTCGCCCCTGGTTCGACGGCAGCAGCCCCGAAATCAACTCCCACTGAACATCATTCAACACCCGAAACCGAGAGATCGTCGCCATCCCGACAGCATCCCGCCAAATGCGACCCGCATATGGGAGACACGCCCTAGCTGGCGTCGGAGTCCT
>NZ_JBILVF010000230.1:0-3434 GCF_044370595.1 Mycobacterium sp. | reverse complement strand
GCTCCCAGCCGCCGATCGCGACGATCAACGCCTCGCCGGCGGCTTGAGCGTGAGTCATGGCGGCTCTTCGCACTTGATGGGGGTCTGGTGCTGTCCGGCATTTTGTCGTGTCGGTGATTGATTAGGGGCCCGCGCCCCTGTGAGCTGGGTGTTCTTCAGGCATCCAGGACAAGGAACGCGGGCCATGGTTGACGGTAGTTCACTGCTGCTCGATCTCGACGGTGTGGTTGTCGAGTCAGTACAGCGCCTCGCAGACGGCACCCGGCTGGTGCAGGTATCGACAGCCCCGGAATGGGTCGGGATCTGTCCCGGATGTGGGGAGCGCTCCTCTAGATCAAAGGGCTGGGTATGTACCGGACCGCGTGATGTGCAGGTCGGCCCCGACCGGCCCGTTTTGCGATGGCGTAAGCGAAAATGGTTGTGTCCCAGCACGGTGTGCGACCGCAAGGTGTTCACCGAAGCGGTGCCCGGGGTGCCGGCGAGGGCCCGGGTCACCCCACGGTCCAAGGCCCAGATGGCCGCTCAGGTCCTCGATGAGGACCGCTCAGTGGCCGCGGTCGCCGCTTACTACCGCTGCGGCTGGCACACCGTGCACGACCATGTCATCGCCGTCGCTGATGAGGCCCTGGATGCCGAACCGGCGCCGGTGGCCGTGCTGGGCATCGACGAGACCCGCCGCGGTAAGGCCAAATGGGAGTACGACCCGGTGCTGGGACGGCGGATGTGGGTGGACCGCTGGGACACCGGCCTGGTCGACATCACTGGCGATCAAGGTCTGTTGGCCCAGGTCAACGGACGCAACTCCGCGACGGTCATCGACTGGCTCGCCCAGCGCGACGCCGACTGGCGCTCGGGGATCACCCACGTGGCCATCGACTTGTCGATGGTCTACGCCCGGGCCGTGCGGCTAGGGCTGCCCGGGGCGGTCGTGATCGTCGATCGGTTCCATCTGGTCAAGAAGGCCAACGACATGGTTGATGCGGTGCGCCGGCGGGTCACCCTGGCCCAGCGGGGCCGACGGGGACGCAAGGCCGATGTGGAGTGGATCAACCGCCGCCGGCTGCTGCGCGGCGCCGAGCGGCTCACCGACGAGCAACGGCACACGCTGTTCGCCAAGCTGCTCACCGCTGATCCCGGTGAGGACATCGCTGCGGCCTGGATCGCCAAAGAACTGCTGCGCGAACTGCTCTCGTGCGCCCAGCGGGGCGGTCTGCGCTACGAGATCCACGCCGCCCTGGATCGCTTCTACCGCTTCTGCGCCGCTTGCAAAGTGCCCGAGGTCATCAGCTTCGCCCGCACGATCGAGGCCTGGCAGGACGCCATCATCGCCGCCTTGCAGACCGGGCTGACCAACGCCCGCACCGAGGGCTACAACCGCATCGTCAAGCACGTCGGGCGCATCGCATTCGGCTTCCGCAACCCCGGCAACCAACGCCGCCGCGTACGGTGGGCCTGCACCCGCCGGTCACGGCGAGTCACACCCAGCCGGCACCAATGCCACTGCTAACTGCGAAGAGCCGGATTCGGCGGGTGCGTACCGCATCGGGTTCGACTGCGGTCCAGATCGCCGAATCCGTCGAGGGTCGCCGCCGGATCGTCCGTCATGTGGGCTCTGCACGTGATGACGCAGAGTTGGGTCTGCTCATCGAGGCGGCTCAGCGGCTGTTGAACGATGACACCCAGGGCGAGCTGGATCTGGGCATCACCCCGAAAGCCGTTCGGGCCCATATGGTTGGACCGCCAGCCGAGGCGCTGTTCACCGACGGTGCCGGTGTAGCCGCCGCGCAGGAGTTGGTGGCGCGGCCGCGGGTGCTCAAGAGCTGCAACGGGTTGCTCTATGACGCCCTGGCCGGGATCTACGCCAGGCTGGGCTTCGATGCGGTCAGCGACGAGGTCTTCCGTGACCTGGTGATCGCCCGCATCGTGGAACCGCCCAGCCTGCTCGACGTCGATCGGGTCCTGGCCGAGTTGGGCCGCACCGCCGCATCGTTGTCGACCCGCAAACGCACCCTGCGCCGTGCCCGCGGCGGTGGCTACCGCGACCAGATCGCCGCGGCATGTTTCGCCCATGCCCGCACCGCCAGCGATGTCAGCCTGGTGCTCTACGACGTCACCACGCTGTATTTCGAGGCCGACAAGGAAGACGACCTGCGTCGGGTCGGGTACTCCAAGGAACGCCGCGTCGATCCGCAGATCGTGGTGGGCCTGCTGGTCGACCGGTGCGGATTCCCCCTGGAGATCGGCTGTTTCGAAGGCAACAAGGCCGAAACTCTCACGATCGTGCCGATCGTGAAAGCATT
Organism: Mycobacterium sp.; assembly: GCF_044370595.1. Taxonomy (GTDB): domain Bacteria; phylum Actinomycetota; class Actinomycetes; order Mycobacteriales; family Mycobacteriaceae; genus Mycobacterium. The sequence goes on along the minus strand of NZ_JBILVF010000230.1, from coordinate 1,134 downwards.
CCAGGCACGCCACGGGATCACCGACATGGTCGTCGTCGCTGATGCCGGCATGCTCGCCAGCGGCAATCTGCGCGAGCTCGACGACGCCGGGTTGCGGTTCATCGTCGGATCGAGGGTCACCAAGGCACCCAACGATCTGGCGTCCCATTTCCATTGGCACGGTGAGCTTTTCACCGACGGTCAGATCATCGACACCATCACCCCACGCGATCAACGCGGCACCGCCGCCAAGAGCAGCGATCCGAAACTCAGAGCCGAACCCGTCTGGGATCGAACAACCCATACCAAGTCGTGGCGGGCGGTGTGGGCGTACTCGACCAAACGCGCGGTGCGCGACACCAAGACATTGAACCTGCAGGAGAACAAGGCCCGCGCTGTCGTCGCCGGGGATAAGACAGCCCGCACACCACGATTCGTGACAGTCCGCGACGGCGCCCGAGAACTCGACGAGGCATCGTTGCAGCGGGCGCGGCGCCTGGTCGGACTCAAGGGCTACGTCACCAACATCGACGCCACACTCATGCCCGCGACCGAAATCATCGCCAGCTACCACGACCTCTGGCACGTCGAGGCGTCCTTCCGGATGTCCAAATCCGACCTCGCCGCCAGGCCTATGTTCGCCCGCACCCGCGACGCCATCGAAGCCCACCTGACCATCGTGTTCACCGCCCTGGCCGTCAGCCGCGAAGTCCAGAGCCGAACCGGGCTATCCCTGCGGCGGTTCCTACGCACCCTCAAACCACTGCGCTCGGCCACCATCGACCTCAACGGCGTCACCGCCACCTTCCCGCCTGCCATAAACACCGAGGTCAAGACCATTCTGGATGCACTGGAAGCCTAAAGCTCAAGGCACTAAAGCAAATGACCCAACTCGGGTCGTAGTAGGCGCGGCCGGCGCTGGCGGGCATCCGGATCTGGATCACCGCGATCGTGTAGATCGCGGAGTTCAACTGGCGATCTCCGTAACGGGACAGCCGATGCCGGGTGGAGCCAGCGCTCGCGATCTGAACGGGTGCGGTGCCGGTGTAGTTCGCGTACGCAGCAGCGGAGGCGAACCTGCCAGGCGAGCCGGTACGGCCCAGCAGGCGGGCGGCCAGGACAGGTCCCACACCGTCGATCTCACGCAGCCTGGTG
>NZ_JBILVF010000097.1:0-12467 GCF_044370595.1 Mycobacterium sp. | reverse complement strand
GCTCATTGACACGATCCGCAAACAGCATCCGGAGGACTTCGCCTGGGGGCCGTCGATCGACCTGCTCACCGGATCAGATCGCGTGCGCCTGGCGATAGACGCCGATCAACTCGCGCCGCTGCTGGCAGATTGGGACCAGGCGGCCGCCCAGTTCCGCGCAAGCCGGGCCGGGTACCTGTTGTACAGCTGAACCGTCACATCGTGTGCAGGTCAGGCCGTTGTTCTACACCGTGCACTGGACATCGACGGCTCGTCGAGCGCAGTGTTGAGGCCGAAGCGGCCGTCATCCGCGACCTGCTGCCGCTTCTCCCGAATCGCCTTGTCGAGCACTTGGGCTTTCTCCCAGGAGGTTTCGAGCGTGGTCTTCCACACCGGGAGGGCCAAGGCCTGAGTAGGTGCGGGCTAGAACGATCGAGTGGCGGCCCGGGTCTCGCGGAATTGCCCGCGTAGTTGCATTAGGATCGCCACGCTTGCCGTCCACCCCGTCTGATGCATCGCCCCGCAGCCGTGCCCGTCGTCACCATCGAAGTACTCGTAGAACGGGACCAAGTCCCGCCAGTGCGCATCGTTTTGGAAGTAGTCGTGATCGCCGAGCACCACCCTGCGGCCATCGTCACCGCGAACAAAGATGCTGATCAGCCGCGATGCGATGTCCTCTGCCACCTCCGCCAGCGTGACCTCGATACCGCTGCCTGCGGGATATTCGATGGTGAACGTGTCCCCGAAGAAGGCATCGTAGGTGAGCAACGACTGGATGAGGAGCAGGTTGATCGGGAACCAGATCGGGCCCCGCCAGTTGGAGTTACCACCGAACATCTTGTTCTTCGACTCCGCCGGCCAGTAGGGCAACGTATGCGCCTCCTCACCTACCCAGAATGTGTACGGCTGGTCCCGATAGGCCGCAGACAGCGACCTGATCCCGTAGTCGGACAGCAGCTCATCCGGGTCCACCATGCGTTGCAGAATGCGCCGAAGGCGGTCGGGTTTGACCGCGGCGAACAACAATGCCGAGCCATCACCCTGGTCTGGGGTGAGAGCGACAGACCCTTTGAACTCGGGGTGGTGTTTGAGCACCTTCTCGCGCAGCAGCATCAACTCCGGGGTCATCTGATAGTCAGGATCCCTGGCGATGCCCACCGCCGGCACAGCTACCGTTGCTAGAACCGGGATCAGTGCCTGCATCGACACCACCCCAAGTTGGTTATGGCTACCGTCGGGGTGCACGATCGCATCGCAGTAGAAGCCCACATCGCTGTTCCACAGACTCACCCCGTCCCGGCCCGATTCCAGCGCACTGGACATGATCGCGAAGGCCAGCAGCAGTTTCTCGATGTCGTTGAGGTAGCCGGGGTAGTAGCGACGCAATTCCAAGGCGATCTCACCCATCTGGATCACCATCTGGGCCACCCAAGCGGTGCCGTCGGATTGCACGAGTTGCCCCCCGGTGGGCAGTGGATGATCACGATTGAACACGCCGATGTTGTCCATGCCGAGAAAGCCACCGGCGTAGAGGTTCTTACCTAGCGGATCCTGGGTGTTGAGCCAACTGGTCAGGCACGTGAGCAGACCGCGGTAGGCCGTCGCCAAGAAGTCGAAGTCGGGTTCGCCGCTACTTGCGGCATCGAGGAGGTACACCTCCCACGCAGCCCATGCCAACGTCGGCGGATTGGTGTTGGAGAAGTCCCACTCGTATGCCGGCACCTCACCGTGCGGGTGCTGGTAGAGGCTGGACAGCATGTAGATGATCTGCTTTTTTGCGAACGCCGGATCCACCATCGCCAACGTCACCGCGTGAAAGGCCAGGTCCCACGCGGCATACCACGGGTACTCCCACGCATCGGGCATGAGCAGCACATCCTCGTTGACGATGTGCAGCCAGTCGGCATTGCGCCCCCGCCAGCGTTCCGGTGGTGGCGGCGGCATCGTCTCGTCACCTTTCATCCACCTGGTCACGTGGTAGTTGTAGAACTGCTTGCTCCACAGCAGACCGGCGATGGCTTGGCGTTGGACGAGTTTTTCGTCCTCGCTCAACGACCGGCGCTGCCAGGAGGCGTAGTACTCGTCCGCCTCGCGCTGGCGATCGTTGAGGATCTGCTCCGCTTCGCCGAATGCATCGGGTAGCTCGGTCGGCGAAAAACGCACCGTCATGGTCCACGACTCCCCCGCAGGGATTACGGTGCTGGCCACCGCAGCTGCCTTGCTACCCCCGTCCTGATTAACCCCGTCTAGGCGCCCGTGGACGACGGCGTTGTTGACGCCGTCCTTGACAAAGGCCGAGGCATTCTCGGTGCCGAAGACGACCTCGTTGTTGGTGTTGTTCTCGCAGAACATCCACTGGGTGGGGGCGCCCTCTGCTGTGGCGTAACACCAGTAGCGCCCCAACTTGGGATGGTCGAACGTGGCACCGTGCGCGGTGCGTTCGATTCGCGGCGGCTCGTCACCGAACTGCCACGACCACAGGTTCCGGAACCACCATTGGGCTGCCGCTGTGAGCGGAGCGTCCTGAGGGCCTCGATTGACCGCAGTCATTCGGCACACCATGTCGTTGGGTGAGGCCTTTGCGTACTCCACCGTGATGTCGAAGTAGCGGCTTTCCCTCCACATCGGTTCCAGCGCGTCGAACAGTTCGTATTCAGGTTCCTCTGTACTGCGTGACTGGTTGACCGCTACGAGGTCGTCGTAGGGAAAGCGATCTTGGGGGTACTTGTAGACCACCGAAGCGTAGGAATGGGTAGGGGTGTTGTCGGTATAGAACCAGTAATCCTTGACGTCCTCACCATGATTGCCCTGCTCGTTGGTCAGGCCGAAAGGACGCTCCTTGAGGTGGTCGTCAACACCGTTCCAAAAGCCCCACCCGAAGCACAGGTACTGGGCCCGGTCGCACCACCCGGCGAGGCCATCTTCATTCCAGCGGTAGGTGCGGGACCGGGCATGGGCGTACGGGAAGTAGTTCCAAGCATCACCGTTCGCCGAATAGTCCTCCCGCACGGTGCCCCACGCCCGTTCGGACAGGTAGGTTCCCCAGTCCTGCCACGGTTCGGTCCCGGCGGTGCACGCATCCAACCGACCCTGTTCGGCAGTCTCCCCCCGTGAAGTCGGTCCCAGCAACGGGATGCGGCGGCTGGATTGCGCTTCGGCCATCACACTGTGTCCTTCCCACGAGGGGTTATGTTCGGCCATTCCGAGCCAGCTCGAAGTACAACGCCCCAAATCCATCCAACTCATTCTCGGTAGAGGGGGTCTGCTGCAGGAACAGGCTCGCCTGGTCACGATAGGCTGGGAGCAGACGGTCACGGCTGGCCTTACCGGATCGAGGTGAAGTGACTGGGTTCAATCGGTGGAAGCAACACCCTGGGACTGAGAGGGTGTTCGATGGAGCGTTCCGGCATCGGAGTGACATCTCAAGCTCGGCAAGGTGATTCCACGTGACCAGCGCGCCATCTCAATGGCGTCGAGGACCATCGTGGTGCGCATATTGGAGGCGACCCGCCAGCCGACGATCATCGGACTGAACGCTTCAGTGGTGAAGCAGACATAGGCCACGCCGGCCCAGGTGGGGACGTGGGTCAGGTCGGTGACCCACAACTGGTTGGGGGCAGTGGCGGTGAAGTCGCGTCCGACCAGATCGGGATGGCGCCCAGCGCTCAGGTCGGCCTTGGTGGTGCGGACTCGTTTACCGCGACGGATCCCTTCGATGCCGTTGGCCCGCATCAGCCGGGCGACCTGGCTTGCGGGCCCCGTAGACGCAGTAATTGTCCTTCCACAGCTCGACCAGGGCTGGGCCCCGGACTGCGTCGCGGCAGGCCCGCTGCGACGGGCGGCGGGACTTGGCAGCGTAGTAGGTGCTCGGGCCCACCGACACCCCCGCTGATCGCAGGACGGTGCAGATGGGCTCGACCCCGAACTCCTCGCGGTGGGCGTCGATGAATTCGACTAATTCTCGTGTTGGCGGTCGAGCTCCGCCCCGAAGAAACTCGCTGCTCGTTTCAGAGCCGGGGCGGCTTCGGTGCACCCGGGCGGGGCCGGTGCGGCTAACGCCGGTGCACCCGGGCAGCACGGCGTCAACGGCCGCAACGGCTGCGACCAGCCCCGCAATCCTCGAAGGAGATCTCGGCGGGGGCCGGCGGGGTGGCGGGGATACGATCGTCGCCTAGTGCCCACCGAAATCCCCACGACGTCTCATCCCGGGACGCAACGCCTGCGCGCCGGGCTTGTCGTGGGCGCACTCGGGGTTGTGTTCGGTGATATCGGCACCAGCCCGATCTACACACTGCAGACGGTGTTCAATCCCGGCGATCCACATCCGGTGCCGATCAACATCAACAACGTCTACGGGGTGGTGTCACTGATCTTCTGGTCGGTGATGGCCATCGTCACACTGACCTACGTCATGTTGGTGATGCGGGCAGACAATGACGGCGAAGGCGGGGTCATGGCCCTGATCACCCAGGTCCACCGGTTTGCGGACAAGTCCAGTCCTCGCGTCGTCGCCGCGCTGTCCACCCTCGGAATCCTTGGTGCGGCACTGTTTTTCGGTGACAGCATGATCACTCCGGCGATCTCGGTGCTCTCCGCCGTCGAGGGCCTCAAGGTCGTCGATCCGGGACTGGCCGAACTCGTGGTGCCCATCACCGTGGTCATCGTCGCCGGACTGTTCTCGGTGCAGCGCCACGGAACCGCGACGGTGGGCCGGTTCTTCGGGCCGGTGATGGTCCTGTGGTTCGTCGTCATCGGGTTCGCCGGTGTGCGCGGCATCATGGGCCACCCGCAGATCCTGCGCGCACTGTCGCCGCTCTACGCCCTCGAGTTCATGGCCGGCCATTTCCACATCGCCTTCTTCGCACTGGCCGCTGTCGTCCTGGCGGTCACGGGGGCCGAGGCGCTGTTTGCGGACATGGGCCACTTCGGCCGGGCGCCGATCACCCTCGCGTGGTTGGGCCTGGTGTTGCCGGCCTTGGTGCTCAACTACTTCGGGCAGGGCGCGTTGCTCATCGGCGACGAGAGCCACGTGAAGGCCCCGTTCTTCATGCTCTTCCCCGGCTGGGCGCAGATTCCGATCATCGTGCTGTGCACGGTGGCGACGGTGATCGCTTCCCAGGCGGTAATCACCGGGGCGTATTCGATGGTCTCCCAGGCAGCCCAGGTCGGCTACCTGCCGCGGATGCGGATCGCGCACACCTCGGAGTCCTCCATCGGTCAGATCTACGTGCCGTGGGTCAACGGCCTGTTGATGGTGGCGGTCATCGTTCTGGTCTTGGCGTTCCGCAGTTCGGCGGCGCTCGGCTACGCCTACGGCATGGCGGTGACGGGGACCATCACCATCACCACGCTGCTCTTCCTACACATCGCACGAATCCGGTGGGGGGTACCGCTGTGGCTGGTCATCCTCGGCGGCGGTGCCCTGCTGACGGTCGACCTGCTGTTCTTCGCGGCCAACCTGACCAAGCTGCTGCACGGCGCGTGGCTGCCGCTGCTGATCGGACTGATCGGCTTCACCGTCATGACCACCTGGCGGCGCGGCCGCGAGGTCGCCCTGGCCGCCAGGGAGAAGGCGGCGGAGCAGGCTCGGAGAAGGATCAAGTCGCCGGCGCCCACGCCGGGGTCCGAGCAGCTCGGGCCGCTGCGCGACTTCGTCCGCGACCTCGCCGAGCGCACGCCGGCGCTGCCCCGGTTGCCGGGCACGGCGGTGTACCTCAACCGGGGCGGCGAGGCCGCCCCACTGGCCATGCGGGCCAACGTCGATCGGATCCACGTGTTGCAGGAGCACGTCATGATCGTCTCGGTGGAAACCCAGCCGGTACCGCGAGTGCCCGATGCCGAACGCATCACCGTTGAGGACCTCGGCTATCCCGATCACGGCATCTTCTACGTGATGGTTCGGGTCGGCTACATGGAACGCCCGGACGTCCCCGCCGCACTCCGACTGGTCGATCCCGCACTGGCACAGGGACCGGTCGACATCGACCACGCCACGTACTTCCTCTCCGACGTGAGTCTGCACGCCGGAGAGGATCCGACGATGGCGGCCTGGCGTAAGCGCTTGTTCATCGCGATCTCCCGGATGACCTCCGACGCCGAGTACTTCGGGTTGCCGATGGACCGGACCGTCATCATCGGCGCCCGAATCGAGATCTGACGCGCGGTTAGGGTTGGCGGATGCCGGAGACGACGACGTGCGCGATCCTCGGCGGCGGGCCGAAGATCCCCGGTTTCCTCACACCGCGCGGACTTTTTGCGTCTCTCCGGGGATCTTGCCGGGGTGCTGTTCATTGGACGACGATGGAGCCGAGAACCCGCCAGTTGGGCTTGCCGGCGTAGAGCAGTGCTCGGACGCGGTAGTTCTCGAAGTTGGTGCTCCTGGTGCTCGGCTTCATCACCTACATGGAGCGCATCGAGCCGGGCCGGATCAGTCGCCTCGTCGATCACCCGGCGCGATTCCGGTGCTACCGACGAGGCACGATCGCAGCCTGACCACGACAAAAAAGCCCCGGCGGCCTAAGCGACCTACCGGGGCTGTTTGCTGGCTGCGTCCCGAGTTTCATGCACCCTCTGGGTTCTGTGAGCCGGCCGGTCGGCCGGTCACGAGTTGGGAATAGTAGCGGGCTTCGGCTTCGGCGGGTGGGATGCGTCCGAGGCGGTGCATGAGGCGGTCCTGGTTGTACCAGGCGACGTAATCGGCGGTGATGTACTCGACGTCGCCGACGGTGTTCAGTGGGCCGCGACGGAACGGTGAATCGGCGCGGACGCATTCGTTCTTGTAGAGTCCGATCGTTGTCTCGGCCTGGGCGTTATCGAAGGCGTCCCCGACGCTGCCCACTGATGGCCGGATGCCCGAAAGACTCAGTTTCTCAACGAATTTCACGCTCGTGTACTGACTGGGTTCAATCGGTGGAAGCAACACCCTGGGACTGAGAGGGTGTTCGATGGAGCGTTCCGGTTCGTGGATGGTGACGTTGTCGGGCAGGCCGGCGATGCGGTCGCCGGGCGCGCCGCCGACTCGACGTGATGTGGTGCGGGAGTTCTGGGGTCGGATCGCCGAGGGGTTGAGTACCGCGGACGCTTCGGCCGCGTGTGGTGTGTCGGAGGCGGTGGGGTGTCGGCTGTTCCGTCAGGGTGGCGGCATGCCAAATGTTGCCTTGGAGCCACCCTCGGGTCGGTATCTGCCGTTTGCTGAACGTGAGGAGATCGCGCTGGCGCGCGAACGCGGTGAGGGGTGTGCGCGACATCGCCGCGATGCTGGGGCGCTCGCCGTCGACGATCTCGCGGGAATTGGATCGAAACGCGGCCACCCGCACCGGCCGGATGGTCTACCGGGCCTCGGTGGCGCAGTGGAAAGCTGAACTGCGTTCCCGCAGGCCGAAGGCCGCGAAGCTGGTGACCAACCCGCAGTTGCGCGCCTACGTGCAGGACCGCCTGGCCGGGGCGGTTCACGCCGAGGACGGAACAATCATCGACGGACCGGGCACGCCGGACTTCAAGGGCCGCAATAAACCCGCCGCCAGGACCGACGTTGGGTCACCCGACTTAGGACATTTGCCTTAGTAAGCCATGTTGATGCCCAGGCCGGCGAGGATGGCGCGTTGGGCTTCGGGGATGTCGGGCGGGAAGGTCTGGCTGGTGCCGTTGATGGCGATGGTCGCCGAGCGCAGCGGCCGGAGCTGCTTGATGACGTTGGCGATGGCGAGTCCGCTGCGTTCCTGGATGCAGTGCGCCACGGCTAGGGCGGTGAACACGATGGTCAGGTGGGCTTCGATCGCGTCGCGGGTGCGGTGGAACATGGGCCGGGCTTGTAGGTCGCTTTTGGACATGCGGAATGAGCGTTCGACGTGCCACAGGTCGTGGTACTTGGCGATGACCTCGCCGGCCGCCATCACGGTGGTGTCGAGGTTGGTGACGTAGCCCTTCAATCCGACCAGTGATTGCGCCCGCGCGAGGGCGGCCTCATCCAGCATGCGATCACCGGCATGGGTCTTGACGAATCGGGTTGATTTGGCTGCCTTTTCACCGTTGATGACCGCGCGGGCGCGGGTCTCTTGGGCGTAGAGGGTCTTTTGGTCACGGCGTGCGCGTTTGGCTGAGTACGCCCAGATCGCCCGCCACGCCCCGGGGTGCTTCTCGGCGTTCCAGACCGGTTCGGCGCGCTTGTTGGTGTCGTTGACCTTGGTGTTGCCGTGCCGGGGTGTGACGGTGTCGATGATCTGACCGTCGGTGAAAACATCACCGTTCCAATGGAAATGGCTGGCCAGATCGATCGGGGCCTTGACCGCCCGTGATCCGACGATGAACCCCAATCCTGCATCGTCGAGGGCGGCGAGGTTGGCCGCGGAGAGCATGCCGGCGTCGGCGGCGACCACCATCGGGATGTCGGTCAGGTCGTGGCGCTGAGCGAAGGCGGTAATGATCGGCACCAGGGTGGTCGTCTCAGCGGTGTTGCCCTCAAAGCAGCCGATCTCCAACGGGAAGCCGGTGCGGTCGACCAGCAGACCGACCACGATCTGCGGATCCACCCGCCGCTCCTTGGAATAACCGACCTTGCGCAGCTCGTCTTCGTTCTCCGCCTCGAAATACAGCGTGGCCACGTCGTAGAGCAGCAGGCTCAACGCGCCCCGGTTCTGCGCATGTGTGAAGCAGCGGACCGCGATCGCATCACGGTATCCACCGATGTTGATCATCGCCAGGTGTCGTTGAATTGTTCTGTAGGACATCGGTTCTGCGCCCAGATCGGCCAGCACCCGCAGAGAATCGAGCTTGCTGGTGGGCTCCACGATCCGCGCGATCACCAGGTCCCGGAACACCGGATCATCGACAATGTCGAATCCGACCCAGTCATAGATCGCCCCGATCACGTCATAGAGCAATCGGGAACTGGTCGCCGCGGTCCGCCCTGGGGGTGCCACCGCCCCCTTGGGCACACCCGCTGACAACGTCAACGTGCCGGTCCGCCAGTCCGCGATATCAGCCACCCGCGCCACACGGGCCGACACCTCGAAATCGAGGACATCCTGATCCCCGGTCGCGATCCGGCGGGCCCGTTCCAACAGAACACCCAGTTCGGCGTCGGTATGGGCGGAGCCGACATGCTCAACGACGACGTCACGGCGGCCGTCCTTGCGCATCACCTGCACCGCGACCGCGCCCGAGGCGGTGCGCACTTTGCGCACGAACACCCACCGAACCCTACCCGCTTAGTAAGCCAAAACGCCCCGACAGCGAACCATATCCGCAGCTCACAGCAATTCCGACCGCGAAATCCCGCAGAGGTGTCCTAACTCAGGGGATGGTTCAATCGGCATCGCCTTCTGCTCGATGACGTCCTGGCCTATCGCGAAGAGCGCCGCACCCGCCAGTACGAAGCCCTGGCAGCTACCGCTATCGAGGTCGATGCCGACGACGACCCCGAGACCGTCCGACGGCAGCTCCGTGAGGCACGTCGAAGTGTCGCCGATCGGCGCCGCGCCACAAGCGCTGCAGGCTAATCGGCACCGTGTTCGCAGCCCTGCTTGACACTTCGGTGTTATGGCCCAGTCTGCAGCGCGACTTCCTGCTCTCCCTCGCGATCGAAGGCCTTTACCGCCCGCTGTGGTCGTCGGCCATCCTTGACGAGCTGCAGTTCCACGAAGCTCGAAAACTCATTGACCGCGGCTGCGAACCCGACGCAAGCCGCGAGAAAGTCGCAACGCCTTATTGGCCAAATGTCAACGGCTTTCGACGACTCGCGTGTTGACACTGGGAACCCCTCGATGGCACTTTCGGACTTCCGGACCCAGATGACGAACACGTGGTCGCCGCCGCGCTCGTCGGCGGAGCGCAGGTCATTGTCACCAGCAACCTCAAAGAATTTCCTGCGCAACGCATCCCGACACCGCTTCGGGTCATATCCCCCGCCCAATTCGCCGCAAACACCGTGGCCGTCTCTCCTACGGTTGCGCGGTATGCCATCACGACCATGTTGTCTCGGTTTCATGGTTCCACCACTGACCGTCGAACAGTTCGTTGAGCTGCTCGTTACGCGATACAACATGACAGAAGCAGCTGAACTCATTCGCGGCACTATCTAGAACCAACCACCGGCGAGCAGACAGGCTGACGTCGCCGCTGAGCATCTCGCCGAATTTGTTCGCGATATCGACGAGGTCGCCCCTCATTCGATCAAAATCAGCTCGTGAGAACTTTCGTAATCTTCTCCCAACTCGTTGGCCACGTCCCATTCGTCGAAGCCGTAGTCGATCTCTAGCGCCTCGACGGAATCGGCGAAGAACACGTCAAGCGCATCGGTATGGTGACCGATTTTGCAGACTGCGGCAGCACCTTCGGTGAGGCGGAAAATCACGCCGCAATCGCTGCTGAAGGTCCAAGTCGGCTCGCCGTGCATTATCTGGCTGATCGTGATCCGCACCACGTATACGTCAGTGATCTGCTCACCTGCATGTTGGAAAAAGACGCGTCCTTCCCGTTGAGCTTTCGCCAGTCCTTCGGAGTCCCTGTGCACTGATAATTGGCCGTACTCTTCGGAGTAGCCTTCAAAATCGCTCTCCGCCAATTCGGCGTGAATGCGAACTTCGCCGGCGTCGGTCGCGACGATGACGTCGTCCCATGAGAAGTGATGGCCCGGCTTTTCCGGTGCGGGCTTACCAGTCGCTAGTCGCCAGCGCTTTCCCTTCAGCGACCGCAAAGCCGCGAGGGAACCCTCAGTGAGGTGAAACATGGCGTTGAATGTCATTTGTCGACGCCCTTCTTAATGAAATGGATTCGCTGGTAACCGGTTACGCCTAACCCACTGGTTTTTATAGTGAGCGTCACGCCGGGACTCCCCTTCGTGCTTGTGATCCGCCGATACACGGCGACGGAAAGATCAGGAAAGTCGACCCGCGAACCATTCCCGTTCGCGGTTCGCACATCTTTCAGATTTCCCTTGAGAAGCCGCCAGAACTTTTCCGCCGTGGCGTACGGGTCCACGGAGGCGATCGTTCGAACCTTGCTGCTCTTTCCGGGGTCGCCGAAGTACCCGCCCGGTGATACAGGGAAATGATCGGCCAGTCGTTCGATGCTCGCTTTGATTGCGTTGTGGGCCCGCACATTTGCGCCGCCACCGATTCGCGGTCCCACTTCAGGCGGCCTTCCTTACGCGAGAACGTTCGGGCAGGTAATGCACGACCTCGACATCTGAACCCAATGCCTGACGAATGTGGCGGTGATCGGACCCGTGGAGGATAACTACCGGCGGGGCGAGCCGATCAACCATCTCGTACAGGCCCCGGATGAAGCCGTGGCGGAACTTCCCCACTCGCCATAGCCCGTGGGTAGAAATTGCGACCACCGAACCCCGCTCAACGCCTGCGAAGCAGTGTTCGTAATCGCGGTGATCACACCATCTCAGGTTAGGCACCACCCGAATCCCACGGTCGGCGAACAGACGGCCGAGCGCCCGGTTGAGCCACGTCGCCGTGACACGAAATTGTGGCGGCGCCTCATCCCAGATTGAGAAGTCTGGAGACGTGATCCCCCAGAGCCCTTCGAACTGGGAGATGAACCGCTCCGGATTTCGGATCAGTCGGCGCAATTTCCTCTCGTCGACGTAGAAGTTCGCGAGTACAAGCCGGCGTTCAGTCGCCTTCCCGATCTTGTCGTAGGCCAACATCGCCGTCGGCAGGTCGTCAACTGGGACGAGGGGCAAGACCGGGATCTGATAGTCGGTAACTACCTCGGCTCCAAGCGGGAACCACGGCGGAAGGCCCATGACGAGCGTCCGGAGAACTTCTTCGGTGAGGCCTTCATTACTACGGAGATGGGGTTGGCGGGTTACCATCCAAAAGTCCCTTCTTAGCTTTGCCGCGCCGATCGGACGTTTTCGACGGTTGCTGCCGTCGGGATTGGCTGGGTGGGTGCTTGCAGGCACCCACCCAGCATTTATGTAGTGCGTGTTTAATTGGCTATTCCTTTCTCTGCGTGCCGATTTCGCTCTTTCGCATCGGCCGCCCCCACCATCCCAACGCCTAGGGTGGGGGCGTCAGGTGACTTCAGTATCGGGTACGGCGATGCCGATCAGGCTGCGACACGCCTTAGGAAACACAAGATATGGGGCTTATCTCCATTCCCGTGCACAGCATCTTGTGGCAACGGGGCGCTGGTGGCCCACTTGACCAGCGGTCAAGTGCGCTCGGATCCACCGTTGTTTCTGCGCGTGCACAGTCGCACTTAACGTGCAGTGGCGCGCACAACGTGCGCATAATGCCGTCGGAAGCCTGCTCCAGGCCGCCGCGGACGACCGACTAGTCTCAGATTGGTCCCAAGACCAACTTCAGACCCCTGAGACGAAGGTAAAGTCGAACGCAAAACCGCTGTTCAGAGCCAGTTTTTTGGTCGGGCTGACAGGATTTGAACCTGCGACCACTTGACCCCCAGGCACCAGCAGCGGCGTTTCGTGGTTCCACCCGAGTCCATCCCACGCCGTCCTAGCTGGGCTGTCT
>NZ_JBILVF010000096.1:0-12500 GCF_044370595.1 Mycobacterium sp. | reverse complement strand
CAGCAGGTGGACCCGGCTCTGGCCGATGCCCGTGACAAACTGGATTCCGGCGACTTCGTCGGTGCCACGGCCGCCTACCAGGTGATCCTGGATTCCGATCCGGACCACGCAGAAGCCAAGGGAGCGCTGCGGCAGGTCGCTTTCCTGCAGCGCGCCTCGGCCCACCCCCCGGCCGTGATCGCCGCTGCCGATGCGGCACCCGACGATATTGAGGCGGCGTTCGCCGCCGCGGATGTGCAGGTGCTCAGCCAGGATCCTGCCGGCGCCTTCGACCGGCTGATCGCACTGATCAAGCGGACCGGCGGAGATGACCGCACCCGGGTGCGGACCCGCCTGATCGAGTTGTTCGAGTTGTTCGACCCCGCCGATCCGGACGTGATCGCCGGCCGTCGCAACCTCGCCAACGCGCTGTACTGACTAGCGCCGGTCGATCAGGCCGCGGTAGATGGCGAGGATCTTCTCGGTCTGAATCGACTGTCGCGGAACGTGGTTGTGGGCTTGGAGGGCTGCAACCATTTCATGGAGTTTGGCCCGGTTCTGGGCAACCGTCGCAATGGCGTCGGCGATGGCCGCCGGCGAGGGCTCGGCCGCCAGCAGCCCGCCGTTATCGGGCACCGACTCGACCAGTTCGGGGTCGCAGTAGATGATCGGCAGGGAAGTTGTTGCCGCCTCCAGCAGGACCATGCCCTGCGTTTCGAAGCCGTAGGAGGTGAACAGCAGGGCGTCGGCCTCCTTCATCTTGGTGAGGCATTGCTCCCGACCGATCCATCCGTGGTGGCGAATCCGTGTGGACAGACCGAGGGAATCGACTGTCTCCCGCAGGCTCTCCTCCAGCTGGCCTGCGCCGTAGATGTCCAGCGTGCAGTCCCGCACCCGGGAAACGGCTTCGACTGCCTCCAGAACTCGTTTCTCCGCGGAGAGTCGCCCGAACCACACTAGACGAAGTGGTTCTTCATCTGCCTGTCGGTGGACTTCCGCGGCGATCGCCCGGTCGATGATCTCATCGTCGATCCCGTTGGAAATGACCGAAACAGGTTGGGTGACACCACGTTCGATCAATGTCTGCCCGAAATGTCTCGTGGGTGCGATGACATGGTCGACGGCTTGGGCGTGGGTGACCATGAAGCGCCACGCCAGGCGTGCCGCCGCACTCTCCTGCCGGGTCGTCAGCGTGACTGCCGACGCGCCCTCGCGTCTTTGCATGCGGCTGACGACCCAGGCCAGAAACACCGGAGCAGCGCAGGCCTGATCGAAATAGGCGTCGTAGCGAGAGTGCTTGGTTTGGACCACCGGGATTCCGTGCCGCCGGGCGGCCTGTGCCCCGGCGACCGCGACGCCCAGGTCGCCCTGGACGTGGACGACGTCGACCGGACCGCGAGTGGCGAAGGCCTCATCGATGACGGCGCCGTTCGTTGCGGACGGCCAAACGAAGACGAAGTCGTTGTACTTGCTCAAGATCCGCGCAAGTTTGTCCAGTATCGGTACGGGCTTGAGTTCCACGACATCCGGATCGGGATCAGGCGTGGGATCAGGCGTGGCCTCCAGCGGTGGGGAGAACACCGTGACCCGATGTCCGACTTGCTCGAGCGCGCGACGCTGGCTGGCCACCGATATCTGGGCGCCCCCACTGGTGGCTGGGTGAAGATCGGTGAAGAGCGCGACATGCATGAACCGAAGAACCCCTTGTTTTCCGACGGGTCAACTTACCGTCAGGCGGGTTCCAGCCACAACGCGGAGGTGGGCGGCAGCACCAGTGTCGCCGATGCCGGCCGGCCGTGCCAGGGCTCATCGGTCGCCTGGACCGCCCCCATGTTGCCGATGCCCGAACCGTTGTAGACCGTCGCATCGGAGTTGAGGACCTCGCGCCAGGTGCCGGCCAGCGGTAAGCCCAGCCGATAACCAGAGTGCTCATTGCCCGCGAAGTTGAACACGCATGCCAGCACCGACCCGTCGGAACCGTAGCGCAGGAAGCTCAGCACATTGCTCGCCGAATCGTTGGCGTCGATCCACGAGTAACCCTCCGGCCGGGTGTCCTGGCTCCACAGCGCCGACTGGCGTCGGTAGATCGCGTTGAGGTCGGCCATGAAACGCTCGATACCGCAGGAGAAGCCGTTCTCGTCGAGTTGATACCAGTCCAGACCGCGCTCCTCGGACCACTCGGCGCGCTGCCCGAAATCCTGGCCCATGAACAGCAGCTTCTTGCCCGGGTGCGCCCACTGGTAGGCCAGCAGGGCGCGTAATCCGGCGGCCTTGACGTGGTCGTTACCCGGCAATCTGCCCCACAACGTGCCCTTACCGTGGACCACCTCGTCGTGGCTGATCGGCAGCACGAAGTTCTCGCTGTAGGCGTAGAGCATGGAGAACGTCATCTCGTGGTGGTGATAGCTGCGGTAGATCGGATCGCGGCTGATGTAGTCCAGGGTGTCGTGCATCCACCCCATATTCCACTTCATCGAAAAACCTAAGCCGCCCAGGTTTGTGGCCCGGGTGACACCCGGCCACGATGTCGACTCCTCGGCGATGGTGACGATGCCGGGAGAGATCTTGTGCACGGTGGCGTTCATCTCCTGCAGGAACTGCACCGCCTCAAGGTTCTCCCGGCCGCCGAAGGCGTTCGGTGTCCAGCCGCCGGCCGGGCGGGAGTAGTCCAGGTACAGCATCGAGGCCACCGCATCGACCCGCAGGCCGTCGATGTGAAACTCCTGCAACCAGTACAGCGCGTTGGCCACCAGGAAGTTGCGCACCTCGGGGCGGCCGAAGTCGAAAACATAGGTGCCCCAATCCAACTGCTCGCCGCGGCGCGGGTCGGAATGCTCGTAGAGCGCAGTCCCGTCGAAGCGGCCCAGAGCCCAGGCATCCTTGGGGAAGTGCGCCGGGACCCAGTCCACGATCACCCCGATCCCGGCCCGGTGCAGCCGGTCCACCAGGTAGCGGAAGTCGTCGGGTGTGCCGAAGCGAGATGAGGGCGCGTAGTAGGAGGTGACCTGATATCCCCACGAACCGCCGAACGGGTGCTCGGCCACCGGCAGCATCTCCACATGGGTGAAGCCCTGGGCCACAACATAGTCGGTGAGTTGCTCAGCCAGTTCGCGGTAGCTCAGTCCGGGCCGCCACGAGCCTAGGTGTACCTCGTAGGTACTCATCGGCCCCAACACCGGGTTGGAGGCGGCGCGGGCCGCCATCCACGCGTCGTCGTCCCAGGTGTAGTCCGAGACGAACACCCGCGAGGCGGTCCGCGGCGGCACCTCGGTGGCCAACGCCAACGGGTCGGCTCGGTCGGTGACCGAACCGTCCACGCCGTGGACCCGGAACTTGTACAGACCGTCGGGGGCGAAGCCGGGCCAGAACAACTCCCACACCCCGGTGGAGCCCAGCACCCGCATCGGAGCGTCATTGGCGTCCCAGCCGTTGAACTCACCGATCAGGCTGACGCCCTTGGCATTCGGTGCCCACACCGCGAAGGACACCCCGTCGACGACCCCGTCCGGGGTGGTGAACGACCGGGGATGTGCTCCGAGGATCTCCCAGAGCCGTTCGTGGCGGCCCTCGGCGAACAGATGCAGGTCCACCTCGCCCAGGGTCGGCAGGAAACGGTATCCGTCGGCGACCGTCAACGTCACCGGATTACCGTCGCCGCCCGGATGGCTGACCTGTAGGCGGTAGTCGGCCAGGTTCGTGAACGGCAACGCGACCGCGAACAGCCCGCTGCCGAGGTGCTCCATCGGGTAGCGCCGGCCACCAACCAGTGCGGCCACCTCCAGTGCGTTCGGACGGAGTGTGCGGATCACGGTGTGCTCGTCGTACTCGTGCGCGCCGAGGATGCTGTGCGGGTCGTGGTGTATCCCGGCGACAAGCTTGGCCAGTTCACCGGGGTCGGGGGCGAGATTCGGATCGCTGACGTTGCGGGTCATCCTCGGCTCACTTCCGTCGTCCGGCGCCGGGTATTGAGGCGAGGACCGGGCTCCAAACCGTCGTCTGGCTCGACAATCAGCTGGGGCGGGATCGTGGTCATCGGTGCGTCGATGCTAACAGCCGGTTCGGCGCTCAACTCGACGACGGCGGAGTCCTCAGCGGTCACTCTCTGCCTCCGGAAGGTGTTCAGGTGGCATGGGCGTCAACGAATCGGGCCTCGAACTTGTCGAGGCTGAGCGTGCCGACGCGAGGTAGGGCAACCTCGACCGGTTCGGCGGACAGGTTGAAAAGCGCGATGATCTGCTCTGCGCCGAATGCTCGTTCGAATCCGATGACGGGCTCGGGCAACGTGAGCGCCGTCAGCGTGCCGAGGCGTAGCGCCGGGTGCGTGCGCCGCTGCGCCAGCAGGCTGCGCACGGTGTGAATCAATGCCGTGGGATCGGCCTCGGCTTTGTCAACCGCGAGCTTGCGGTGAGCCTCCGGGACTGGAAGCCAGGGCTCGCCGGTGGTGAACCCCGCCTGTGGTGCAGCGGCCGCCCACGGCATCGGGGTGCGGCTGCCGTCGCGCCCGCGAAATGCAGGCCAG
The DNA here is from genome assembly GCF_044370595.1 of Mycobacterium sp. Taxonomy (GTDB): domain Bacteria; phylum Actinomycetota; class Actinomycetes; order Mycobacteriales; family Mycobacteriaceae; genus Mycobacterium. The sequence continues at coordinate 8,002 of NZ_JBILVF010000096.1, read as the reverse complement.
TAGGCGATGCCGAAAGGATCCCGCAGGTCCTCCTCGGCCAATTCGGCCTCGGTCAAAGCCAGTTCCTCACCCTGATAGAGGCAGACACTGCCTCTCAGCGACAGCAGAAAGGTCATCAGCAAGCGGGCGAACGCGGGATCGGGCGAAGACCCGCCGGGACATGGGTTCCAACGGCTGACCGCACGCTCCACGTCGTGGTTGCTGAACGACCAGCAGGGCCATGAGTTGACCTCCAAAGCGGCGACATCGCGGATCAGAGCGGAGATCGTGGGCCAATCGAACCCACTGCGAAGCGGGCGAAGCGTGTAGGCCATGTGCAGCCTGTCGTCACCGGCGGTGTAGCGGGACAAACGTTCGAACGCACCAGGCTGGCTGGAGATCTCGCCCAAGGACACCGTTCCGGGATATCTGTCCAACAAAGCGCGGAAGCGCCCGAGTAACTCCGCCGTCTCAGGCTGCAGGATGTCATGAATATGCTGCTGTCGGGCAAACAGTTTTGCCGAACCTACCGTCGTCGGTAACGGCGCAGCCGGATTGTTCCGCAGAGATTTGTCGTACAGCACAAAGTCGATGGCATCGAGACGGAATCCGTCTACGCCACGTCGCAGCCAGAATTCGCCGGTCTCGAGAACCGCATCCACCACGTCGGGGTTGTGCAGGTTCAGCGCCGGCTGGTAGGTCAGGAAGTGGTGCAAGTAGAACTGGTGCCGCCGCGGCTCCCATGTCCAGGCAGCCCCGCCGAACACCGACAGCCAGTTGTTCGGCGCCGTTCCATCCGCCGCCGGATCAGCCCAGATGTACCAATCGTGTCTAGGATTGTCCTGGCTGACACGGCTTTCCAGGAACCATTCGTGGCGGTCCGAGGTGTGGCTCCACACCTGATCGATCAGGACTTTAAGGCCCAAAGCATGAGCTTTGGTCAACAACATGTCGAAATCCGCCAGGACGCCGAACAAAGGATCGACCGCGGTGTAGTCGGCGACGTCGTACCCGAAGTCTTTTTGCGGCGAGGCGAAGAACGGACACAGCCAGATAGCGTCGACACCCAGTGAGGCGACGTAGTCAAGTTGCTCTGTGATGCCCCTCAGATCGCCGATACCATCGCCGTTGCTGTCGAAGAAGCTTCGTGGATAGATCTGGTAGATCGTCGCTCCGCGCCACCAATCTTCCTGGTCCATCGCTAGTCGTCTTGTATCGGGCTCGGTCCGTCTGTCAGCAGACTCCGGTACAGCGTGGCGTAGGCCGCGGCGCTTCGAGTCCATGACACGTCCTGTGCCATAGCCTGCTTCTGCAACTGCTGCCACAAGGCGGGATCTGCGAAACAATCCGCGGCGAAGTCGAGGGTGTACTCGAGGTTCGCCTGGTCGATCGTCGAGAACTGAAAGCCCGTTGCGACGCCGTTGGCCAATGTCGCATGGCTGGCGGCGATCACCGTGTCGCTGAGTCCGCCGGTGCGGGAGGTGATCGGGATACAGCCGTAGCGCATACCGGAAAGCTGGGTCAAGCCGCAGGGCTCGAAACGCGACGGCACCACGATGGTGTCGCAGCCGCCGTGGATCAGGTGGGCCAGGCCTTCGTCATATCCGAGGAGTATCCCGACGCGGCCGGGATAACGGTGGGCAACAGCACTCAACGACTGCTCCAGGTCTGATTCACCCGTGCCGATCAGTGCCAGTCGCGCTCCGGTCGAGACCAGGTGATCAATACTTGCGGCGAGCAGGTCCATTCCCTTCTGGGTGGTCAGCCTGCTCACCACCCCGTGCAGGATCCCGTCTCCGCGGTTGAGATCGAAGCGTTCCTCCACGGCGCGTTTGTTGGCCGTGCGTCTGGTCAGCGTCTCCGCGGTAAAGCGTTGCGGCAGAACGGGATCGTTGGCCGGGTTCCATGCGGTGTCGTCGATGCCGTTGACGATCCCGCGCAGTACCCCCCGGCGTGATCGAAGGAGCCCATCCAAGCCCATTCCATACTCGGGGGAGCAAATCTCCCACGCGTAACTGGGACTGACAGTGGTGATGCGATCGGCGTAGGCGATGCCGCCTTTCAGATAGCTCACTCCGCCGTAGTACTCGAGCCCATCGACGGTGAACGTCGCTGCGGGCAGGCCAAGCATCGCGAAGTCGCTTGCCGGGAACTCGCCTTTGAAAGCGATGTTGTGCACGGTCATCACCGTCTTCGGGCCGCCTTCGTACCTCGCGTAGACCGCGCCGAGGCCGGCTTGCCAGTCGTGACAATGCAGAACGTCGGCCCGATAGTCGCGCGCCCGGCCGGAGGCCAAATCCGCCGCCGCCTTGGACAATGCCGCGAAACGCATGGCGTTGTCCGGCCAATCCCTGCCGTCGGGGCCGAGGTAGGGGTTGCCCGGGCGGTCGAAAAGGTGCGGAGCGTCGAGGGCGACAATTGGCAAACCGGCGGCGGTGCCGCGTAACAACCGCGCGGGGCCCCCGAACAGATCCGAGTAGCGGTACGTCACCTCGGCGGACTCGAGTGCGGCTAGCACCGCGGGATACCCGGGTATCAGGCTCAGTACTTCGACGTCGTGGGCAGCCAAGGCGCCGGGCAACGCACCGGTCACGTCGGCAAGTCCGCCGGTTTTGATCAGCGGGAAGAGCTCGGATGTGGCAGAAAGCACCTGGATGACTGAAGTGAGATCCCGCGGTCTCATCTGGCGCCTAACGGTCTGACTTCGCTTTGGTCATGTGGTTCGAAACCCTCCCAGCCTCCCGGACCCGACCGGTGAAAAATGATGCTTGTTCTGGTCGAGAGCGGATAGGTGCGCAAGTCCAGACGCTATCAGTTTTCCGTCACGTGGGATGTCGAAAGTCGACGAGAACGCCCAAGCGGCAAGTCGGTCGAACCCGTACGGAGCACTCCGACACGGTGACCCAATCGCCGTTCCGCCACGCTCCCGGCGCGGGTCGTCCAGCCATTGATGATGAAAAACATGCTGCGCGGTAACGTAATCCGTCTGGATCGTCCCGGAAGGCTACCGGCATCGACGGCATCGGCGTGTTGATCACCAACTCCACACCGTCATCGTCGAGAACGGCGGCCGAACGCGAACCTGCGTAGTGTCATGACCCGTGAAAGCCCTTCGCAGGTTCACCGTTCGTACCCATCTTCCCGAGCGGGTCTCGGCCCTGGCGCAGTTGTCGACCAACCTACGATGGACCTGGGATCGGGATACCCAGGATCTGTTCGCCAGCGTCGACCCGCAATTGTGGGCCCGGATCGGACGTGACCCGGTGGCTCTGCTCGGCGAGGTCGACCCGGCGCGGTTGGACGCGCTCGCCGCCGACCACGCATTCACCGAGCGGTTGGACCGGATCGCCGGCGGCCTCGAGGAGTACCTTCGCCGGCCGCTGTGGTTTCAGCAGTTGCAGGGGTTGCAGTCGCGCGGCGGCTCGGCGCTGCCCACGGGCATCGGCTATTTCTCGATGGAGTTCGGAGTGGCCGAGGTGCTGCCGATCTACTCCGGTGGTCTGGGAATCCTGGCCGGTGATCACCTCAAAGCCGCCTCAGATCTGGGCCTGCCGCTGATCGGGGTGGGCCTGAACTACCGGTCCGGCTACTTCCGCCAGTCGTTGACCGCCGAAGGCTGGCAGCACGAGAACTACCCGGCGCTGGACCCGCAGGGATTACCGATTCGCCTGCTGACTCATCTCGGCGGCTCGCCTGTGCTCGTCGAGGTGGCGATGCCCGAGTCGCGCATGCTGCGGGCCCGGGTGTGGATCGCCCAGGTTGGCCGAATTCGATTGCTGCTGTTGGACTCCGACATCCAGGAGAACGACCACGACCTGCGCCACGTCACCAACCGGCTTTATGGCGGCGACCAGGAACACCGCATCAAACAGGAGTTGCTGCTCGGTGTCGGCGGGGTGCGGGCCATCCGCGCCTTCACCGCCATCGAGGGCCACCCCATGCCTGACATCTTCCACATGAACGAAGGGCATGCCGGATTCCTCGGCCTAGAACGGATCCGTGAACTGATGGCGGGCGACGGGCTGGACTTCGACTCCGCCCTGGCTGTGGTCCGGGCCAGCACGCTGTTCACCACCCACACCCCGGTCCCGGCCGGCATCGACCGCTTCCCCCGGGACATGGTGGAGCGCTACTTCAGCGAGGACACCCCGCTGGTGCCCGGGGTGCCGGTGGCGCGGGTGCTGCGGTTCGGCGCCGAGAGCGATCCTGACAAGTTCAACATGGCCCATATGGGCCTGCGACTGGCGCAGCGATCCAATGGGGTCTCCCAACTACACGGCCAGGTCAGTCGGGCTATGTTCAACGAACTATGGCCCGGCTTCGATGCGGCCGAGGTGCCGATCGGCTCGATCACCAACGGGGTTCATGGACCGACCTGGGCGGCGCCGGAGTGGCTGGATCTGGGGCGGGACCTGGCGGGTTCAGAAGAGGCGCTGCGTGAGCCCACGGTCTGGCAGAACCTGCAGCAGGTGGACAGCGGCCACATCTGGTGGATTCGCAGTCAGCTGCGCGCCAAACTCGTCGAGGACGTACGCCGCAGACTCCGTAAGTCGTGGCTGGAGCGTGGCGCAATCGAAGCCGAGTTGGGTTGGATCGGCAACGCTTTCGATCCGGGTGTGCTCACGGTCGGGTTCGCCCGCCGGGTACCGACCTACAAACGGCTGACTCTGATGCTGCGGGACCGGGAGCGTCTGGAAGCGCTGCTGCTCGACGACAGCCGGCCCATCCAGTTGATCGTGGCCGGCAAGTCCCATCCGGCCGACGACGCCGGTAAGGCGTTGATCCAGCAGATCGTCCGCTTCGCCGACCGCCCCGAGGTACGCCATCGCATCGCCTTCCTGCCGGACTACGACATGTCGATGGCGCGGCTGCTTTATTGGGGCTGTGACGTGTGGTTGAACAATCCGCTGCGGCCGCTTGAGGCGTGCGGTACCTCGGGGATGAAGAGTGCCCTCAACGGCGGGCTGAATCTGTCGATCCGGGACGGCTGGTGGGACGAGTGGTTCGACGGCGAAAACGGTTGGGAGATTCCCAGCGCCGAGGTCGTCAGCGAGGAACGCCGCGACGATCTGGAATCGGCCGCGCTCTACGAGCTGCTGCAGAAGTCGGTGGCGCCGACGTTTTATGACCGCGACCACAACGGTGTTCCCGGCCGCTGGGTCGAGATGGTCCGGCACACGCTGCAGTCGCTCGGGCCCAAGGTGCTGGCCTCCCGGATGGTGCGCGACTACACCGAGCAGTACTACGTGCCCGCCGCGAGCTCGCTGCGTCGCACCGTCGAGTCGGTCGACGGCCTGCCGTTCGGCCGGGCCCGGGACCTGTCCACCTACCGCCAGCGGGTCACCGAGGCCTGGCCGCATGTGCAGATTCACGACGTGGACAGCACGGGTCTGCCGGACACTCCGCTGCTGGGCTCCCAGCTGACCCTGACGGCCACCGCCGTGCTGGCCGGTCTGCGTCCCGACGAGGTACTCGTCCAGGCGGTGCTGGGCCGGGTCGACTCGACCGACATCCTGCAGCAGCCGGAGTACATCGACATGACCTACACCGGTCCGGGAGAAGGCGGCACGGAGTGCTTCTCGGCGACCACGCCGCTGCCGCTGGCGGGTTCGATGGGCTACACGGCCCGGGTGCTGCCGCGCCACCCGCTGCTGGCCGGAACCGCCGAGTTAGGCCTGGTCAAGCTAGCTGCCGACGCTGAGAAGGGGGACTCCGAGCCTGCTGTCTACACACACCTGTAGGTTGCCTAACGGAGGTGTTACGGCGGTGGTGATGGTGCCCGGGGCGAAGCGGGGTGCGGCTCTACTGGTGGTTGCGGGCGCAATCATGACGGCGGCGCCGGCGGCGGCAGAACCGCCACCACCTGCCCCCGGTCCGGTCGCGCCCGCCGATCCGGCTGTCGTGCCCGCGGCGGTGGCCGATCCCGGTGCCCCGCCGCCGCCGGTGAACGACGCCTCGGTGGTGTCCAGTCCGCCGGCGACCACCAAGACGCCCGACGGCTGGACGATGACGCTGTCGGCCAAGGACGAGAAGCAGGCGCCGATCGCCCCGTTGACCACCGCGATCTCTACGCGGGAATACGAGGTCGGGGGAGTTTTCAACGGGGACCTCACCGGCGGGGACGACACTCCGGCCGGGGTTTTCGAGGTGGGGTACCAAATCGGCTGCGGCATCGACATGAGCACGTCCAACGGTGTTTCGATCACCGGCACCGCCGGGCTCAACCCGTCGATCGCCTACTTCGGTTTTGACTTCCCGGGGGTCGCTCCGGATGGTCTGACCCCGGCGATCGGCGCCAACCTCAACGGCGGCGTCACCGTCGGACTCAAGCCCGGGTTCGTCAACACCGTCCCGGTCACCAAGAAGCGGTTCGAGTCGGCCCAACCGTGGGTGTCCATCACCGGGTTCCGCATCAAGATCGACGGCTGCGTGGGGGAGTCCTTCGTCCGCTCCTACGCCATCATCACCAAATCAGACAACTCCGGCGACGCCATTCTGTCCTGGTACGGCACCACCAAAGCGGTCTAGGGCAAGGCGGTCTGGCTAGGGGAAGCGTTTGAAGCAGCGGTCGGCGTCGCCGAGGACACCGACCCGGAACGCGTCGATGCGGGAGAAGCCGGCCGGCACCGTCTCGCCGTTGACGTCCCCGGCGGCCAGGCCGTTGGTCAGCAGACCCGACACCGCCTCGTCGATATCCCCGGCCGTCAGTGCCACCGTATTGCCGTCCGGCGTGGTGATGGTCTTGGACAGCTTCGTCGTCGCCGCCCCGGTCAGGCAGGCAGTCCGCAAACCGGTTTCGGCGGTGTCCAGGCTCAGACCGCGCTCATGCTGCAGGGCCACCATGTAACGGGAGACCAGAGCCGAGTAAGCGGTGTTGTCGCCCTGCAGTGTCGGACCGTCCACGGCGGCGTCGAACCCGTCGGTGGGGGTTCCCAGTTCCTGAAGCGCCGGCAGGTCGACGGCAATGGTGTTGGTGGCCGGGCAGAACGAGACCGGGGGGCTGGGCCGGGCGTCGGAGCATCCCGACGCCGCGGCGGCGTCGAAGCTGACCTTCGGCGGGTTCGGCGTGGGGTACAGCAGCCCCATCGCGTCGATCATGGCTTTGACCGACCGTTCGGTGACCGGTAGTTCGCCTGTCTGATCGGACGGCAAGTCCACCGGTAGGTCTCCGCGGCGCTCCTTGATCTCCTTGAGGGTGATCGCCGCACACGCCGCCGCGCCGTCGGTGAACCCGAACTGAAACGCCGAGATCCGCTCGAACGCCGACCCGTGCTCGTCGCCGACGCTGTAGCCCTCATCTTCGCTGAGCACCGGGTCGCGGAACGAGATCATGGCCGCCAGCAGGTTATTCAGACCGTCGCCGGTGTTGAGCGTGAATCGCGGCGACTTGCCTTCGGCCACCCACCTCAGGTACACCCCGGAGAAGCAGTCGGCCTGCTGCTCGGTGACCAGAGTGGGTATGCCGCGGGGATTGATGCCGGCCATCTTCTGGATGGCGTGGCCGTACTCGTGGGCCAGGACCATCGTGATCGCCATGTCGCCGTAGGCGTTTCGCAGCGAGGGCATCAGCACGGTGCGGTCCCAGCCGATGGTGCCGTCGGTTTCGCAGAAGCCGGCGTTGACCAGTCCCTCGGTGGTCTCGCCGCAGAAGGTGCCGTCGTAGGCGTCGGAGTCCCAGGAGAACAACTCGTTGACCGGTGTGAGTTCCCCGTCGAATACGTCCGGGTAGGCGAATTTCCAGAACTCCTCGAGGTCGCTGACTGACTGCCCCGCCAGCGTGTCGACCTCGCCGCCGTCGGTGTCGGTCACCTCGCGAGACTCGGCCTTGGCGTCCGGGCGCAGTCCGGTCGGCCCCTCGACGGCCTCCAGTCCGCCCACTTTGAACGGATCGGCGAACACCGAGACCGGATTGCCGGAGATGGCACCACCGCAGGAGGTCAGCGTCGCCATGGCAGCCGCCGCGGCGAGCAGACGTGGCAGTGTGCGGGACCGGCGCATGGTCACCACCATAGATCGCCGACCA
>NZ_JBILVF010000229.1:0-3453 GCF_044370595.1 Mycobacterium sp. | reverse complement strand
TCCCGTCCGGACCTTGCTTGCCGCACCAGGTGAAACCCCGCTTGCGGGCCCGGTCCGCATCAGAGAAATCACCATCGGGGTTGAGTCGCAAAGCCAATTGGGTAGCCACTTTGTCCAACTGATCCGGTCTGAGCACCGCCGCCTGTTCGGCAAGGAACTCTTCAGCCTGATCGACCACATCGGGTGGGAGGCAGTCCGGCAGACCGTGGAGAAATCCCTGGATGGTCCGAAGATGGTCCGGGTCAAGAATGCCTTTTCGCCAGGCTGCAGCCGTGTGCGCCAGTTCCGGCGGCACTTGTTGACCGGTCAGAGTGACCCTGGGCTCAAGCTGGCCGCCGTCCCGGATACGACGTCGCGCCTCGGCGCGGCTGATTCGAAGGACATCGGATACCGTGGCGGCCACTGGAGCGCCCAAGGCGGCGTCATCCAGACCGTGAATGACTCTGTGCGACAACGCCCGTTGACGCCGCAGCGCAGTCTCGAGCTTCTCCAGACCCTCCAGACAGTCACGAACACCGAGGCCCTCCCAGGCAGCCTTGCCCAGCGCTTCCACGGCGTCGTCGAGGAGCGCCAACGCATCGGTGATCGAACTCATGTTCGAAACATTAGTGGGGGGGCCTGACAACGGTGGCCGACGGTAGGGGCGCGGACGCGACCTGTGGATCAACGCCCGACTGTGGACAACACGCTCTGGCGGCCCTAGGTCCCAGTCCAGTTCGGAGCGCGCTTCTCGGCGAAGGCGACCGCCCCCTCCCTGGCGTCCTTGGATCCGAACACCGGCATGATGATCGCGGCCTGTTCGCGCCACTGATCCGCCGGATTCCAGCCCCGGGATTCGGTGATCACCCGCTTGGTCGCCGCCACCGCCAGCGGGCCGTTGGCGGTGATACGGGAGGCCAACTCGATTGCAGCCTCCAGTGCGTGGCCGGGTTCTGTCAGCACGTTGACCAACCCCAATTCGTGCGCACGTTGCGCCGGCAAGCTGTCGCCGGTCAGCGCCAACTCCATGGCGATCTGATACGGAATGCGCTGGGGCAACCGCAGCAGGCCCCCACCGGCGGCAACCAAACCGCGCTTCACCTCCGGGATACCGAACGCCGAATTCATAGCCGCCACAATGAGATCCGTGGCGAGCGCTAGCTCTGTCCCGCCCGCCAGGGCATAACCCTCGACCGCGGCGATGATCGGCTTCGCCGGTGGGCGTTCGGTGAAGCCCAGTCCACGACCCTTCACCGCAACGTTCTCCCCGCGGGCGAAGGCCTTGAGGTCCATACCGGCGCAGAACGATCCACCGGCCCCGGTGACGATTCCGACCGAGAGCCCCGGATCGTCGTCGAGTCGGTCGGCCGCGGCAGCCAACGCGTGACTCACCGCGGCGTTGACGGCGTTCTTGGCTTCCGGCCGGTTGATCGTGATGATCAAGATCCGGTCGCGTTGCTCGGTGAGAACAGGCTCAGGCACAGCATCGGTTGCGGGGGCTTCGTCGCTCATCCGCCGATCGTAACCAGGGCGCCGACGGTCGGGATTCGGGCGGCATAATGGCGGTTATGCCAAGTGCGGACATCCACCCGGAATTGCGCCGGGTGGCGCGGTTCGTACCCAGACGGGCTGTCTACCGGTGGTCGGTTCCGTTGCTGCGCAAGCTCCCTAGTCCGCGCGGCCGTGATGACTCCGGGGTGGAGGCCCTGACCCTGGCTTGCGGCGTTGGGGTACGACTTCACCGGCCGGCCCGTGCCGCAGGTCCGGCGCCGGCCCTGCTGTGGATCCACGGCGGCGGCTACGTGATCGGCAACGCCGCCCAGGATGACGATTTGTGCCGGTCGATCACCCGCAAGCTCGGAGTGGTCGTGGCCGCTGTGGATTACCGGCTGGCCCCCGAGCATCCTTACCCGACTGCGTTGGAGGACTGCCACCGGGCCTTGACGTGGCTGGCGGGGTTGCCCGACGTCGACCCCGGCCGGATCGCGATCGGCGGGGCCAGCGCAGGCGGGGGTCTGGCAGCGGCGCTGGCTTTCATGGCGCGTGACCGCGGCGAGGTCAGGCCGGTCCTGCAGATGCTGTCCTACCCCATGCTCGATGACCGCACAGTCGATCCGGCACTGGACGACGACGGATTCCGGTTATGGGACACCTCGAGCAACCGGATCGGCTGGGGCGCTTACCTGGCCGGTGCTGATCCGGCCGTCGCCGTACCGGCCCGCCGATCCGATCTGGCCGGGCTGCCACCGGCCTGGCTGGGCGTGGGGACCCTCGACCTGTTCCACAGCGAGGGACTCACCTACGCCCGCCGGTTACAGGCCGCCGGAGTTCCGTGCGAGGTTCATGAGGTTGCCGGGGCGTTCCACGGGTTCGACCGGATCGCACCCAAAGCCAGCATCTCCCAAGAGTATTTCGACAGCAAGTGCGCCAGTATGCGTCGTCTCATGATCCCGGTGAAGTGATATGTCGACCACGTTGACTCGCGAGCAGACCGACCTGCGCGACGCTGTCGCCGATTTGATGACGAAGAGGTCATCTGAGGCGCAGGTTCGTCGACTGATGGCCGACGACACCGGTCACGATCCGGCGATGTGGAACGAGATGGCCGCCATGGGTCTGCTCGGGTTGACCATTCCGGAGGAGTTCGGTGGCGCTGGCGCCGGTGCGGCCGAACTCGCCGTGGTGAGCGAGCAGATGGGTCGGGCGTTGCTGTGCGACCCCTACCTGTCCACCGCCGTACTGACTCCGTATCTGCTTCTGGCGCTGGGCGATACAGCCGAGTGCGCGCAGGTTCTACCCCGGATCGCCGCGGGTGAGTTGATTGTCTCTGTCGCTTTTGCCGAACCCGGCTCAGCGCGGCCGCCGCGCCATCCTGCCACCCTCGCGACCCGGCACGGCGACGGCTGGTCGTTGACCGGAGAGAAAAGCTACGTCCTGGACGCCACCGCCGCCGAACGGTTCTACATCCCTGCCCAATGCGGCTCCGGTGTGGCGATATTCGCGGTCGAGCGCGATGTACCCGGCCTGGCGGTCTCAGCGTTGACCACGGTGGACCAGACCCGCAGACAGGGTCGGCTCACCCTGACCGATGTCCCGGCCCGGTTGGTCGGGAACCCCGGCGACGGCGGGGCCGCCCTCGCGGAAGCCCTCGACCGCGCCGCGGTGGCCCTGATCGCCGAGCAGGCCGGCGGGGCCATGTACGTCACCGAGATGGCCGTCGACTACGCCCGCAACCGCTACCAGTTCGGGCGGTCCATCGGAAGTTTCCAGGCTGTCAAGCACATGTGCGTGGACATGCTGCTCGACGCCCAGTCGGCCACCTCGGCCGCGCGGCATGTGGCGGCAACGTTCGATGCGGGCGAACCGGATCGGTTCATCGATCTCGCACTGGCTCAGAGCTTCTGCTCGGACACTTACGTATCCGCAGCGGCATCGAACATCCAGGTGCACGGCGGAATCGGTTTCACCTGGGAG